>JAAZKI010000053.1 GCA_012799905.1 Lentisphaerota bacterium
TGGTGGAGCATATCGGAGTTGAACCGATGGCCTTCTGCATGCCATGCAGACGCTCTAGCCAACTGAGCTAATGCCCCGAAAATTTTACTGTCTATAATATATAGTTGAAATGGCGCAGGTCAACTGGTGGAGGGCGAGTTTTTACAGACCTGTGGCGTGATTTTATAAGCGGTCACAGATTGATACGAGGGCGAAGGGCGAGAGTGAGTTTGGATTACGCTCTCGGCCATGTCACCGCGTCCATCGACGCGTAGCGGCTGAAACGCTAAAAGCGCGAAACATACTGCAAGCTGAAGCTTGAACTACATGCTCGTACATACAGCAAGCTGAAGCTTGAACTACATACCGCAAGCTAAAGCTTGAACTACATACAGCAAGCTGAAGCTTGAACTACATGCTCGTGCAAGCGAGGTTCGTACGGCAAGCAGAAGCTTGAGTTGCATGTTGGCAGGCTAAAGCCTGCGGGACGTACAGCAAGCTGAAGCTTGAACTACATGCTCCTACATACAGCAAGCTAAAGCTTGAACTACATACGGCAAGCTAAAGCTTGAACTACATGCTCCTACATACTGCAAGCTAAAGCTTGAACTACATGCTCGCATGTACACAGCATCTGAAAAGCCGCCAGCGAAGGAATGCACACTTATTTAATGTCTCCCCAGAGCCGTTTGCCGGCAGTGCTGGTGTCGAGGAATGAGGTTTGTTTCATCCATGACACGTGCCCGTCGAGATGGCCGATATTAGAGCCGTTGTTGTGGAGGTTTCCGACATGGCCATAGAGGCCGTTGGGCAAGTCCCAGATGTCGAGAGTGCGATATGAGTTGATGTTAGGAGTGTAGACGTACGTGGAGTAGACCGTGCCGTAGCTGTTGCTGGCGAAATGACCGGTTTTGGCGATGTCGCAATGGCAGGTGAAGACCATGATTTCGCTGGGGTATTTGAATTTGGTGATGAGGACGCCCTCTTGTGCGCCGTTTGCCGTCCGCCGATAAGGCATGCCGTTGCGGCTCCAGCCGTAGCCAGGGCGACCGGAAAGGACATCGAGATTGATTTTTGACGGGCAGTTGAAGACCTTGTAGTCGCCGGTGTAGTTTGAGAGGTTATCGTACCACATCAGGGTGACCGTTTGGCCATTGCGTATGGTTGTGATCGCATCGACGCCGGTATGCTTCGAATACTGGCCATGCGTCATAGTGGAATCATAGTCATCGGCATACATGATGTTAGCCATGGCGATCTGCTTGGCGTTGCTGGTGCAGGAGATGCCATGCGCCTTCTCACGCGCCTTGGACAGAGCCGGCAGGAGCATGGCTGCTAGAATCGCGATGATGGCGATGACGACAAGGAGCTCAATTAAAGTGAAGTGTCGTTTGGCACTCATGGGTTGACCTTCCATGGGTAAGGAGTTGTGGTTGCAAAAGTTATGTGGGTGTGGCAAAAGGGCAGGGGAGCCTTTTCACCCACTGGTGTTTTCAAACTTATCGTTTTTCGAACTAGGACGTGAAGGATTAAGAACTTTTTGCTGTTAGGGCTGTTACGGTGATACTATAATGAAAAAGCGGCCTGGCGAAAGTCAGTCCTTGCGGAAAAATGTCAGTCGAGGCTTTTTAGATGAGGACATTATGCTGCCTTGTCCACGGTTGACATGCGGTCAGTTTTGGTGTTATCTGCGGTGACGAGGGTACGGGTGAGGCTGGACAGGGCCGGAAGACCGTGTTTTTTTTCTGGTCGCGCTTATTTAATGTCTCCCCAGAGTCGTTTGCCGGCGGTGGTCATGTCGTCGAAGGAAATTTTTTTCAGCCATGACACATGCCCGTCCAGGTGTCCTATGTTAGAGCCCTCGTTGTGGAGGTCTCCGACATGGCCATAGAGGCCGTTGGCCACATCCCAGTAAATGAGCATTGTGCGGACGCGGGTTGGGCTGTAGATGTACGAAGCGTAGGTTGAACTGTAGGCGGTGCCGCCGCTGGCGAAACTGCCGGTCTTGACGGTGTCGCAATGGCAGGCGAAGGCCATGACTTCACTGGGATAATTATAGCTGGTGATGAGGACGGCCGCATTGGCGGTGGTCGGCCGATAAGGCATGTTTTGGAAGTTCCAGTCGTAGCCGGGGCGTCCGGCCAGGACGTCGAGATTGATTTTTGACGGGCAGTTGAAGACCTTGTAGTCGCCGGTGTAGTTTGCGAGGTTGTCAAACCACATCAGGGTGACCTCGGCGCCGTTGCGTAGGGTAGTGACTCTAAAATCGTGCGAATACTGGCCATGCGTCAAGACGGAATTAAAGTCATCGGCATACATGATGTTGGCCATGGCGATTTGTTTGGCGTTGCTGGTGCAGGAGATGCTCATCGCCTTCTCCCGCGCCTTGGACAAGGCCGGCAAGAGCATGGCTGCCAGGATGGCGATGATGGCGATGACGACGAGGAGCTCAATTAAGGTGAAGTGTCGCTTTGATTTCATATCCAGCCCTTTCCTATTTTGATGCTTACGGTACATTGAAGGGCGCTTGATACCACTTTGTTATATAGTATACACTAATTTTTGGTTAAAAACAAATGATTTTGTCTATTCCACGCACAGCTTGGACAGAAAAAGATAGGCAGACTTGTGCGCGGTTTACGGTGGTTGTATTTTGGATGCATCCAAAAGGTTGTCTGCACCGTGCGTTCCCGGCTCAGCACAGTCAACTTTTCAGGTGCTTTTATGTTTTGCGTTCAAAAAAAGCACTTTTTTGGGGGGAGGGGCGGCCGGCTTTTTTAGTTTACGTTCTGTCCAGGAGGTCTTTTACGGGGACGACTGCCACATCGACGTTGCCGAGCACGGTGGTGGTGAAGACGACGAACTGGTCTTGGCAGCAGAAGCGCGGATGCGGGTCAATGTGATAGTTGGCGCCGATGTAGTCGGTGCGTTCCGGGTTGTTGGCGATCAGCAGGTAGTTGCCGGTGTCGCGATTGAGGAAATGGACGGCTGAGGCGCAGCCGCGGTAGAAGCGCTCGGTTGAGTCGCCGACGATCAGGCGGCCATTGGCGCTGCTGTGCGAATGCCAGCAGTGGCGCGGGAAGTCGATGGTTTCGACGGCGCTGTCAGCGGTGTTGATGCGCCAGGTCGCCTTGCCGCTCACGCACCAGACGTGCTGGCCGTCGGGGTCCCACCATTCATGGGTGACCCTGGTGGGCTGAGGCATGAGCGGGCGCGGTTTTTCCCCGCGGCGAATGAGCCAGAGGCGGTCGACAATGGCGAATTTCAGGCCGGTAATCGGGTCGGGATGGTTTTCTTCGGCAAAGAGCACCAGGTCGGGGTCAGTCGGGCAGACTTGCGCATGATTGTAATGGCGGTCAAAGCGCCACCAGGGGACGAAGTCGCTGCCATCAACCGGCAGGGTTCCGAACAAGTATTGCAGTCCAAAGGCCGCGTCGACAAAGAATTCCTTGCCGTCCGGGGTTGGGGTCAGGTGGGTCGCCAAACTGCTGACGGCGCGCTGACCGATGTATTCGTCCGGGATTCGGTTGAGCAATTCCGCCGTGTCTTGCGGTTTTGGCCCGCGTCGCCAGAGGCCGTTTCCCACGGTCCAGTAGGCGCATCCGGTGGTTGGGTCGATATAGGGCGAGGCGTGGACGAATTGGGTTTCCGGGTAATTATGGACTTCGCCGGTTTGGAAGTCGACCACGCCGAGCGACCGCGTCAGCCCGGGTGGGAAGGCGCAATAGAACCAGAGGTAGCGGCCGTCGGCAGACATGGAGTCGTTAACGAAGTAGAAGCCGGTCTGGGCTGGCGCGACACGGCGGTTCAAGACATAGAACACGATGTCTTTTTCGGCGCCTTTGACAGGTGTGAAGAGTTTGCGGTCAGTGACATCAAGCATGATTTTTGCTCCGTTGCTGTTGGGTGGCGGAAGATTGAGATGGCCTGTATGGGGTGATTTCGTCGTCGCCTGGGCGGGGAAGTTATTTACAGAAAGGCGCGATGATGTAATAGAGTCCAGTGGCGACCAGGAGCAGCATGATGGTCAGGCGCAGCTTAGGCACGGATAGGTAGCTGCTGGCTTTGTTGCCGAGGAAGACGGCCAGGATGATGGCTGGCGCCGAGGCTGCGCCCTGGCCAAAGCCGCAGAGAATAGCGCTGCCAAAGGAGAGGAAGAGGAAGATGGTTTGGATGGGAACCATCATGACGGTGAAGCAGGGCATGGTGGCGCGGAGCTGGTCTCGGCCCCAGCCGTGGGCGAGTATCCAGAACACCATGGGCGGGCCGCCGATGTTGGCAAAACCGTTCAGGATGCCGGAGAAGAAGGCCGCTACCCACCCGCACCAGGCAGGAACATGCTCGCGTGGCTTGACGCGGGTGAATGCCTGGAGACCGACGACGGCCAGGATGATGCCGCCGAAAAGCTGCCGGATGATATTAGCGTCCAAGCCGGAAATTTTTCGCAGCAGGCAGATGCCGATGAAGATGCCGAGCACGGCCCATGGATACATGCGGAACAGCGGGGGCCAGTCGACTTGGCGGTGGTACTTGGCGACCATGAGCAGGCGTTGTACGGTGGAGCCCATCATGCTGGTCACCACAGCCTGGGGCAGGGTCAAGTCACAGAGCAGCAGCAAAGGGATGGCCATCAGTGAAAAGGCGAATCCGGCGACGGTTTGCAGAAAGGCGCATAGCATTAGGATCAAGGCGATGGTTAAGTAGGTCATGGGGTAAGGTTTCTTGTTTGCGACATTCGGAAGAAGGCGAGAGCGGTGCGCATGCCAATCGAATAACCTATTGCCCGACTCCGAATTCTCAAATCTTCATTGACCAAAAAAGCGGTCAGCGCATTGCAGCGGCATGTTTTGGCGATATAGTTAACGGGTCGCCGTTTTGGCGGCGGCCGGCCAGTTGGGTCGTGACAACACAGCCTTACACCTATCTATGAATGGACATTTTCGATGAGCGAGCAAGATATCATTTATGTGGACAGCAATGCCACGACGTTGATAGCGCCGGAGGTCTATGCGGCGATGACGCCGTATCTTACGACATGGTACGGGAATCCGTCCAGCCCCCATCCTTTTGGCAGTGACGCCGCCGAGGTCATTGCTGACGCCCGGAAGTCAATAGGCGATTTAATCGGCGCGGATGAGGACGAGATCGTCTTCACCAGCTGCGGGACAGAGGCCGACAACACGGCAATCATGAGTGCGCTGGAGACGCAGAAAGGCCGACGTCGGATTGTCACGACGGCGGTTGAGCATCACGCCGTGTTCAGCCTTTGCCATGTTTTGCGGAAACGCGGCTGGCCTGTTGATTTTCTCTCGGTTGACAAGCAAGGGCGTCTTGACCTGGACGAAGCGCGGGCCGTGATCAATGACGAGACGGCCATTGTCTCAGTCATGTGGGCCAACAACGAAATCGGCAACATCTACCCGGTCGTGGAATTGGCCGAGATTGCGCATGCCAATGGCGCGCTTTTCCATACCGACGCGGTGCAGGCAGTCGGAAAAGTGCCGATCAACCTGCGGGAGACCAAGATTGACTTTTTGGCCTTGAGCGGCCACAAATTGCATGCGCCAAAGGGAGTCGGGGCGCTGTATGTGCGTCGTCACACGCCTTTTTCGTCGTACCTCATTGGCGGGGGCCAGGAGCATGGGCGTCGCGCCGGCACCGAGAATGTCGCCAGCATTGCCGGTCTCGGCAAGGCGGCGGAGTTGGCTAAGGCTCACATGATTGAAGAGAATACCACCGTCAAGGCGTTGCGGGACAAGTTGGAGCGAGGCCTGGTCGCTGCGTGTCCTGACCCGTTGGTCAATGGCGATCCTGAGCATCGTCTCCCCAACACCCTGAACATGTGCTTCAAGTACATTGAGGGCGAGGCCATCCTGTTGCGCATGTACGACGCTGCGCGCATTTGCGCGTCTTCCGGTTCGGCTTGCACGTCAGGTTCTTTGGAGCCGTCGCATGTTCTTCGTGCCATGGGTCTTGACTACCAGGCTCTGCACGGGTCGATCCGCTTCAGTCTTTCTCGCTACAACACGGAAGCGGAAATTGATGCGATTATCGCGGCGACGCCGCCGATTATCAAGGAACTGCGCCGCCTTTCGCCCTACGGCCACTGATGGGATGTCCTATGAGTCAGTCTATGAAGCTGTTGCATGTTGTTGTCATCACTAGCCCGGGCGCTGATGTGCCGATCTTGGAGGAAGCCTTGGCGGCAGCCGGGTTGACGCCGTCTTCGCACACCAGCCGCGAGACCGGCCTGGGAACGACTTATTTGATTGCGGACGGACCGGAAAACGTCGAGGCTCTGCGCCAAGCAGCGGAAGACGCTTTGGCTGGCTGGGATGATTTGCTGCAAGAGAAGCCGGTGATTTCCGGTCAGACCATGCAGCAGGAGGACTGGTCGGAAAGCTGGAAGAAGCACTTCCACACGTTTCGCGCTTCAGAGCGCCTAGTGGTCAAACCCAGCTGGGAGACTTACGAGGCCCAGGCCGGCGATGTCATTTTATCGCTAGACCCCGGCATGTGTTTTGGCACCGGATATCACGGGACGACCAAGGCGTGTTTGCAGTTCATCGATGAGCTGGAGCGCAAGCAGGGGCCGGTGTCTTTTCTGGATGCTGGCTGCGGCTCGGGCATTTTGTCGCTTGGGGCGCGGCTGCTGGGCTACTCGCCGGTGGTCGCGTTTGACAATGACCCGCAGGCGGTGGATACGGCCAGGGAGAACCTGGCGCGAGCCGGAGTTGATGACGTTGTCCTGGAATATGGCGCCTTGGGCGAATTTAAGCCGGAACAGCCGGCTCGGCTGGTGGCTGCCAATATTCTTGCAGTCGTCCTGAATGCACTGGCTGAGGATGTTATCCAGCTGGTGGATCAAAGCGGCGCAGGAGGGCACCTGATCCTTTCCGGAATCCTGAACGAGCAGTACCAAGAGGTGCTTGAACGCTTTCAAAAGCTCGGCGCCCGGGAAGTAGCACGCCGGACTATCGATGAATGGACCAGCGGGCTGTTTGCCGTCGGAGCGAGATGATGCGCGGGAGGGCACCTCGGAGTTCGGACAAGCTGCGGGGCCAGGCACCCAGGGTGAAGCGCTTTAGTGGACAGTGGACAATGGACGTTAGTGGACTTTTATAGACGTTAGTAGACGATGGACTGTGGACAGAAGTGGACGTTAGTGGCGAGTGGACGTAGACATTAGTGGACATCAGTGGACGGTGGAGCGAAGGCACAGGTGTCGTCCACAACGCCCAACAGCTTTAGGGCACTTATGTGTCTCCCTTTCAGGGCTCAAAATATTATACGCCTTACCCAGGGCTTCGCTTCGCTCACCCTGGGCTTCTATGTGTCGCCCTCCGGGCTTTTGCCGCTTTGTAGCTGCGGATTCCGGCTCACGGGGCTGTCGTCGTGTTTTTGTTATCGATGATTTTTTTCACTTCTTCGACGATGGTTTCGCTTTTGCCTGATGCAGCCAGGCGGCTCAGCAGCGCTGCCACGCTCAGGTCTTTCAGGTCATCGCCTTTCAAGCCGGTTGCGGCGATCGCTTCAGACAGACGGCTGACTAAGTTGTCTTCTTCGCCTGCCACTAGTTTGCGTGCTTCGGCGCTGCGGTCGACCAAACCGTCCACGGACTTCGCCAGGCTGATGGAACGGAAGAATTTTTCCAGGAATTGTCCATCGCCGCCCACGATGTCGATTTTAGCTGTTTTCATCGCTTCGGCGAGTACTTTTGCTTGCGCCTCGGCAATCTGTCGGTCAACGTCAATGGCAGCCAGCTGGACGCGTTCGTCCTTAGCCAGGCGCAGTTTGAATTCCTCGTGGTCTTTGCCGACCGCGTCCAGCTTTTTCATGGCTGCGGCCTTTTGGTCAATGCCTTTTGCTTCTGCTTCGGCCTTGACCAGGAGGGCGCTGGCTTCGGCCTTGCCTTGCAGTTCAATCGCGTTGGCGTCGGCTTCGCGGACTTTGACGGTGGCCAGGCCGGTGGCCGACTCTTCGGCGATAGTGCCTTCTGCCAGAATCTTCTTGGCTTCGGCTTCTTTGTCAGCGCGGATGCGTACCGCTTCGGCTTCGCGTTCGGCTTCAGCCTTCACCGCGTCAGCCATGGTCACTCGCTGCTTGTACAGACTATGGGCGGCCAGTTCCTTGGCTTCAGCGGCTTTGGTTTCGCGAACTAGCGCCTGTTCGGCTTCCTGTTCCGCCTTGGTCACTTCGACTTTCTTCCGA
Source organism: Lentisphaerota bacterium (assembly GCA_012799905.1). Classification (GTDB taxonomy): domain Bacteria; phylum Verrucomicrobiota; class Lentisphaeria; order Oligosphaerales; family Oligosphaeraceae; genus JAAZKI01. The sequence continues at coordinate 8,191 of JAAZKI010000053.1, forward strand.
CGCTCAGCGCCAGCAAATTCAACTGTGTCCTTGATGCGTTCCTGTTCTTCTGCCACGGTGCGTTCGACTTTGACGCGCTCGCGGATCACATCAGCAATAGTCTTTTTCTGGATTTCGACTTCTTTTTCTTTTTCGATGCTGCGGAGAGCGACCTGGCGTTCGCGTTCGACGGCTTCCAATTCGCGGTCGCGGTTGACGCGTTCCGTTTCGACCTGGACGGCTTTTTCCTTGGCTTTGGCAGCGATCTGGGCTTGGCGCTCCTTATTTTCTTCCGCAATACGCAGTTCTTCTTCGGTCTGGATATTGGCGAGTTCGGCCTTCAGGTGTTCTTCGGCTTTGATTTTGGTCGCTTCGGCCTGTTCGCGTGCCTGGACGCTGTCGATTTCGCGCCTCTGACGGGCTGCGGCTTCAGCCTGCTGGCGTTCCAGCTCCAGTATTTTCTCCTTGGCGGCTACGTCTTGCTTTTTGATGACAGTCTCGCGGTTGCGGTTGAATTCGTTGGTCGAGATGGCTTCGCGCGAGGTCAGATCAGTGATTTTGCGGATGCCCTGGGCGTCTAAAATGTTGTAGGGGTCCAGGGATGCCAGCGGTGTTTGTTCCAAGTAGTCGATGGCGACGTCTTCGAGGCGGTAGCCATTGAGGTCAGCGCCAATGACACGGATGATGCGTTCCTTGAAGGCTTCGCGTTCCGTGAACAGCGTCGTGAACTCCATTTGCTTGCCGACGGTTTTGAGCGCTTCGGAGAATTTGGCCTGGAACAGCTCTTCGAGAGTGTCCTTGGTGGAAGCGCGCTTGCAGCCTACGGTCTGGGCGACCTTGAGGACGTCTTCCTGGGTTTTGTTGACGCGCACATAGAAGGACACGCGGATGTCAGCTCGGATATTGTCAGCGCAAATCAAGCCATTGGCGCCGGTTCGGTTGACTTCCATGGCCTTGACCGAGATGTCCATCTCTTCGGCCTTGTACAGGATGGGGATGACGATGCCGCCGGTGAAGGTGACGTCAGGCGTTGACTTTAATTTATTGATGATTAAGGCAGTGCCTTGGTCAACCTTGCGGTAGAAGCGCACGGCCACGGCGCAAATGAAAATGAACAGGAGAAAAATCAGGACTGCGGCGGAGAGCGCTCCCCAACCGGTCAATGAGTTGAGAGCCCCGGGCGCAATGGAAATGATGGCCGACATGGCATGTCCCCTTTGATGTTCGGAAGCGTTATTTAAATCTAATCTTGGCAGTGGCAGGAGGTGGTGAAAACGTTATTCTGTCATCGGCACAGCCGGACGAAATAGACGTCCTGATTTTCGTCATAGCCGGTAATCAGGGCGGAGTCGCCCTTGGACAGCGTTTCGCCGTTCTGCGTGCGCAGGGAAAGGGTCAGAAACGAGCCCTTGATGGTCAGGTCGCCTTCGCCGAAGTTGCTGTCAACCGTGGAGCTGCGGACGGTGCAGACGTGTCCAACGAGGTGTCCGTGGGCATGGACTGTGACCGAGCCGAAGATATGCCGGAGGGGTCGTGAGGCCAGGCCGGCGATAAAATAACTGGCGGTCGCCGTTAGGATCAGGCGCAGCACCATAATCAGGGATGGCGGGACAGAGGGCCAGCGAGATGCGGGCAGCCATACCATGCTGAAAAAGCCGAGCAACCAGAAGGCAGTGATGAAGATGCTGGCGACAATGGTGGTCGGCACGTGACCGATGTTCAGAAAGGACATAGAGCGCGACAGCAAGGACGTCGCCACGCCCCGGCCAACGGTGTGCGCCATGCCACTGCCAGCCACTTCGCCGGCCATGACCCCGCCGGCCAAAGCCTCGGAAGCCTGAGCCAGCCCGCCAGCTGCGCCCTCGGCTAATGCTTCGGCAGCGCCCTCGGCCATTGCTTCGGCAGCGCCCTCGGCCATTGCTTCAGCAGCGCCTTCGGCCATTGCTTCGGCAGCGCCTTCGGCCATTGCTTCGGCGGCTCCCTCGGCGGTTCCATCGGCAGCGTCGAGCCAGTCGATATCGACCATTCCAAAGACGAAAATCAACCAATAGAGAATCACAAGGAGCATTGGAATGGTAAAGAACAACATTCCGCCGCTGAAGATGAATCTCAAGAAATCGAGGAATCCCGTCATCGCTGATTTTCCCTTTCCCTTAGACTTGCTGCCGGAAAATCGCTCTTAA
>JAAZKI010000115.1 GCA_012799905.1 Lentisphaerota bacterium
AATAGCGAGGCCGAGCCGGTCATTGATGCTCGAGGTTCTTGAATTCCGGCACTAAAGTGCCGGCACTGGACGGAGGCGAGAATTAGGGGCGAGACAAGGTGTTTTTCAGCCTAATCATGGTCTTCCCACGGAGAATGTCACGCGGGCGCTTTTCACCTGGCTTCCGGTGGAGACTGCTTGCAGCACATGGCGTCCTGGCTCAAAGGTCAACCGGGTAGCGTCCTGCAACTCTCCCACATAACGATTATTGACGTACCAGAGTACATCGGCAGGTTGGGCGCGCAGTGACAGAGCCACGGTTTGCGTTGCCGGATCAGCGACATAGTTCCCTGGCGCGGGTGACACAATCATCACTTCAGCCGCCTTTTTGTCCCGGCAACCGCGACAGGCTTGCAAAGGAACATCGCACAGCACGGTTCCGGGGCGCGTTGCGGCACAGCGTGAACACGCTGTTAGACCACTCTCAGCGCAGAGCGCTTCGGTTCTGAACATCGCTTCTGTGGAGGGCCACGCCGGCAGCGGTCGGTTGCGATACAGCGCCGTCATCACCACCGCGGCAGCAGGCGCGGCCGCCCTAGCGCCGGTCAAAACTGCGGCCGGCGCGCCATCCTTGTTGCCAAACCATATCCCAAGCGTGTATTCAGGCGTATACGCAAAACACCATGCGTCACGATTGCCATTTGACGTTCCCGTCTTCCAGGCGACATCGACCGATGACATGGGCAGTGGCCGACGCCGAAGCATCCGAGACACCATGGCGCAGCATCCTGGCGTGAAAACGAAAACTCGCGGCGCTGGGACGCCAGCTGCGCAACGTGCCGGGAGATAGTCGCCGCCGCGGGCCAGAACCGCATACGCCGCCGTCAGTTCCAAGAGCGAATGTCCGGCCGTGCCTAGGGTCATAGCCAGCTGATGCTCCGCCGGGTCTGCGGCCGCCGAAGTTTTCGGCCACAAATGCAGCGAATCGAACCGTGTCGCCATCCGCTCCGGCCCCAACGCTGCCAGCAGACGCACCGCCGGCGTATTCAAAGACAAGCTCAAAGCCTCGCCAGCGCTGACTTTACCGTAGTAGCGCCCGTCAAAATTGCCCGGGGCATATTCGCCATAGCGCAGAGGCGCATCCAGGAGAACACTGTCTTCAACCAGGATTCCCCCGTCGATCGCTTCGGCATACACAAACGGTTTCAAGGTCGAACCCGCACTGCGCACAGCAGTGGCTGCGTTCACCTGCCCGGCCTGGCTGGAGGCGAAATCCAGGGTGCCGATCATCGCCAGAACCGCCCCGCTGCCACTGTCCAGCAAAACCGCGGCCCCATCCCGGACTCCAGGCAACCGCTCCGTCTGCTCTCTCAGAGTCCGAAGCAACAATTCATCCAATTCTGGTTGCAGATAACAGATAACTTCATCGGCGGCAGCAACTTCGGCCTTGGCGCGAGCATAGTACATCCCATCCCGATATTTCGCCAGCTGCGCCAGGCGTGAGGGCAAACTAAAGTCGCGCAGCGGCAAAGGCTCATCGCAATATATCCGCTCCGCTTCCCCGCTCGCCAGCAAGCCGCGACGTTCCATCATCTGCAAAACCAGCTTCTGGCGAGCCCGCGCCCGAGCCAAGTGGCGGTCGGGGCGCAATGCGTTCGGCTTCTGCGGCAAACCGCACAGGAGGGATGCCTCAGCCACGTTCAACTGCGCGGCGGGCTTGCCAAAATAATACCAGGCGGCCGCCTCAATCCCATACAATTTGCCGCCAAAAGGGATTCGGTTCAGATATTCCGCCAGAATCCGTTCTTTAGAATATAGCCATTCCAGGCGGCGAGCCTGGAATGCCTGGTGGATTTTCCTTGACCAGGAACGTCGTCGGCCAGGCGACGCCATCCCGGCCAGCTGCATCGTAATCGTCGAGGCTCCTGAAATTACCCGGCCATGCCGCACATTCTTCTGGAAAGCCCGCAGCACAGCGCCGTAGTCCACCCCGGCATGCGAAAAGAAATTGGCGTCCTCCGCTGCCAGTGTGGCCAGCAGAACCGGCTTCGACATCTCCGATAACGGTACTGGCAGGCGCCACTGATAGTCATACGTGCGTTCCAGGTGCAACAGCCGACCATGACTGTCCACGTAACGCCGAACCGGCGTCTGCTGAGACAGAACCGGCATCGGGTCAGACACCAGCCATGGCCCCAGCCACCAGAACAGCAGCCCTAAAAGCAGCGCCGACAGAATGCCGCCTGCTGCTGCCAGCACAAGCCTGGTGCAGCCGACTGACCATTGCCGCGGCCAAATCCAAACCCGCCGACAGCCAGTCGCAAAGGCCGACGACAGCCAGGAACCAGCCCTGGCGGACGCCTGCCTGGCACGCTGAATTTTTCCCAGCCAAGACATCTCTGCTCCGCCACGTCAAAGCCTAATAGACTTCCAAAAATCCGGATGGCACATACGTCCCTTGCACTTCCGGGTCGTACATGCCCTCCATGCGCACCGGCGGCAGAGCGAATTTTCCTCGACTGACCGCACGCACCTGGTACGTAATCTCGCTGGTTCCACTCGTGAGCGCATCGCCGAAAAACAAAAAGCGGTCATCGCGTTTTTCAATGAAAATCGGCCGCAGGGTCGTTTCGGCGTCGCTTTTCTGGAGCGGCGCCGCGTATGCCCGCGTCGCCAGCAGTTCGTCCTCGATCTCGAATCCGCCCGGGAGCATATCGATCAGCACCAGGTCCGGTATTTCACCAGCGGTGCGCACGGTGATTTTTACGGTCAGCAACTGCCCCTGCTCGACCCTGGTCACTTCCTGGCCGTTCGCCGTCACATATTGCCGATTGATCTTCAGCACGTCCCGGCGTTCCTCTAACTTAGTCGGAATCCCGGACACGAGCAGGCGGACGTAGTACGGCGTCGTGCCGGTATTCACCAACACCGCTTCTCGCCGCCCCCCGAGGTCGAATTCCTGCATTTTTTCGGTCTTGATCGGCGCCTCTATGCCACCGGTTATGCTGATGGAGCCCTGAGCCATGCCAACGCCGTAGTGAGCTGCGAATGCCGCCAGGCCATACGTCGCCCAGGCGTTCGCATGCGTCGTGCCCCAGCCACTGCCATCCGGACGCAGCACCGTTTGCAGTTCAGTGGCCAGTCGCAACGTCGCCGGATGTTCCGGCATGACGTTCATCAACAGCGCCAAAACCATGCCCAGACGGCTGGCCTTGCAGGAAGCAAAGCCGAGGTCTTGCCCTGCTTGCTCTTCGCGCCAGACTTCCCGTTCCAAAACACGCTTCAGTGGAACCGCGCCCTCCGCAGCATAACCGCCCCGAATCAAGGCCGCCGCTGCCAACAACGAGGATAAATCATCCTCCTGCTCCAACAGAAGATTCCGGGCCGGACGCAAAAAATCCCGGTCGTTCGAAAACGTCAGCACATACGCTGCATAGGCTCGATCCCAGCGCGACAAGACTACGCTTTCTGCTCGCCGTTGCAGAAAACGGCGGAGCCGCGTGCGGACATTAGCATCCAAAGGAATGCCCAGCGTTTGCGAAGCTGCAAACAGATAATGCGCCGCGAACAACGAGACCCCTGACCGCTCCCATGGCGAACCCGGCCATATTGAGAACGACCCGTCGCTTCGCATCATCGCCAGGATGGCCGCCATCGCTTGCTCAGCCTTAAAGCGGGCTGCTGCTGCCATGCCTGGCGCCAGCAATCCGGCCTTCACCATGTTGTCAATCCCCAGAAACGGAAACGCCGTCGCCGTGGTCTGTTCCAGGCAGCCGTATGGATAGCGATTCAGCCAGTCCATCGCGTCTTTCACCCCCAGGGTCGGTGACGCCGACACCCGCAATTTAGCCGTCGGCTCACCCAGCCAATCCGCCTGGTCAACCTTGACCCGCTGCGTCTCCCCGGCCGGCACCGCCAAGGTGACGGCTCGAACGACAGGAGGAAACAGCGGCCTGACCGTGACCGGAAACCGACTCTGATGACGGCCTGAACCTAACTGCAAGGTGCAGACCACGTCCCAGGCGCCGTCGTCGCCGCTGGCAATGTATGCCACCTGGACGGTATGCGAAGCGCCTTTGGCCAAGGTAAAGGTGTGCTTTGTCTCGCCTTTGGCCGTGAATGCTGGCGGCGCTTGTATCTCAAGCTCAGCTGTTCCAGTTTCCAAATCATGATTGAAGGCCGTCAAAGTCACCGTGAACTCATCGCCTGGCGCCACTGCCCGGGGCCCTGTCGCCAGCACGCTGATGACGTCTCGCATCACCAACTCCCGCGCGGCTGAGCCGACGGCTGACTCTGAGACGCCAACCGCCATCACTCGCAGCGCCCCGACATGATCCGGCAGCCGCGCCTGCACGCTGGCCTCACCCGAGGCAGACACAGCCAGAGCCGGGCCAATCCAGATTGCCGCCTTCAAGGCCTTGATCTCGCTCAGACGCTTCGTCACCTGCTGGTTTTCGACGCCATCGCCGCCAATCTTGCCATTCGCGCCAATGCGGATATCGGGAAACAACGCGGAATACACATCATAAAATTCAAAGGGGCAGAAATGATGTCCATGAAAAAACGCAAAGATATCCGGCGTCTGATAGTTAGTCAGCGCCAGAATGCCCTCGTCAACTGCGAACACCTGCACTTGGCCACTGCATGGCTTGCCGTCCGCTCCGGTCAATTTGACACTGATAGCGACCTCCTCCCCTGGCGTCGCCTTAGCTGGCGCCGTCAGCTCGATGCCCAGCCGGTTGGCGCTCTGGTCAACCGCCAGTCGCAGCAGACCAAAACTCCGCGTTGCCGAACGCCCGGGGCAGACCAGCGTCACGCCAACATAATAATCCTCGCTCGACATCAGCGCCGGAATCGCCACTTGGAAGCGATTGGCGCCAGGTGTCACTGCCTGTGCGAAGCCATCCGTAAGCCGTTGTTCGCCAGCAGCCACATGGAGATAGCCCTCCCCGGGCGACATCACCGTGACTTCGGCCGTCTCGCCAGGGGCGTAATGCGGCCGGTCGGTCACAAATGACAGGACATTCGGGTTCGCGCTGCGGCTGCCGCCTTCACCCTGCCAATGCCAAAATCCCATCCGCGTGCGCACGCCCTGCTCTGCCTCGGCGATCAGCTCATAACGGCCATCCATCAGCCCGGTCAGCACCAGCTCGCCTTCCAGTCCGGCCAGCTCCAGTTTCTCCGGCCCTGGCGTCGGCGTACGCACATCCTCCCAGACATATCGGATGTCGCCATCCCGGTCGACCTTGCGCACGCAATCCCACTGAATCCGGTATAATTTCAGGTTCAGTGTCAGAGGAGTCGTTGGAATGTCGTCCTTCTCGCCCCAGGCCAGCCGGCGGAACTGCAAGCGCACATCGTCGCTGCGAATCGCAGTCCGGTCAACGTCTTGGCGAATGCCCAGATAAAAGGGCGTTGGGTGGCACAACGCCGTCACCCGCTCTGTCACTCCGCGCCCGCCCGGCTCGCGAACCGTTGCTTCCAGCAACAGCTGCACCGGCGAAAACGACCGGCCGCCAGCCGCCGCAAAGCCGGGATATATCAGCGAACCGGAACCCGTCAGACGGATGCCGCGCACCTCAAGAGAACGACCGGAGACAAACACCGCCGCGTCGCCGACCTGGAAATCGCCCCAATGCGCCGGCGGCTGAGCCACGCGCGCCGAAACCCGGAAATCACATTCGCCCTGGGTCATGTCTTGACCAAAATAATACCGAGCCGACACTTGGCTGGTCAGAGTATCTTCAGGAGCAACCGCTGTCTTCTCCGGCTTCAGGCTGACTTTGATCCGGTCTGGAACATAGGTGGCGACGACAAACGCCGCGCGTCCCCACGCTGTCTTGTCATCCACCCCGCAACTGACTGTATACTCGCCGGTTCGAGCATTGGCGGGAATCGGCACCGACACCGTGGCAAAACCGAACGCATCAGTAGTAACCCGCTCAGTGCAGAACACCCGCCCCTGCGGATCGCTTACCGTCACTTGGCAAGGGGCGGACACCGCTGCCGTCGAAGCCCCGGACCGTTCCCGGACATACAGCGAAACCGTCATCGTCTCGCCAGGCCGACAGACACCGCGCTCCGTGTAGACAAACGCCTCCGGGCCCTCAGCACGGCGTCGGCCATTATTTGCAAAGACCGACAAACCATGCTTATTGGCGCCGTTCAGTAGCAGGTAGGACGCATCCGCATCAGCCTGGACTACGACAATCGAAGGCGAATCAGTCTCATCGTCAAAGGCGGGCAAAAACTCCAGCATCGCCAGGCCGGTCGCATCGGTTCTGCCTTGAGCGACCGGCTGGTTTTTCGTGCTGATCACCTGCACGTCAGCGTCTGCCACCGGCGTCCCCGTCGTCAAACTGCGCACCAGCACTTGACAGCGGCGGCCAGGGCAATCCACTGCCGCCGTCAGCCCGAGGTCGCTCAAAATCACCTCTACGCTGTCGCTGTCGTAGTAGGAGGAGGAGAAAGGGTTGTTAGCCGTGACCGTATAAATGCCATACTCTGCCCCGGACAACAGCTCGGAAAGGTCAAAATCAATCTGCTGCTCGCGGTTCCTGGCGGCGTCGGGCGTCACTTCGATCGTCTTCACCAGCCGCTGATGATCCTCCCACCGGTAGGACAGCGAGTTCCGCAAAGCGAGATTATTGGCGTAGGCCCGTCCCAACGACAGGCGCACCCGCTTCATGTTAGTGACGCCAAGCGGCAGATTCAAACGCCCAAGCCGGCCATCCTCGCGAACCGCCGGATAATATGGCCCCTGGGTCAAAAAACGCACCCGCGGCCGCAATGGCGGAATCTTGACGTTGAAGACTAAATCTTCCCGAACGACTTCCCCGGTCGAACTCTTAATCCCGGCGCAAATCGTCAACTGATAGGTGCGCTCCGGCTCAAACGACCCTTTCAACTCCCAATCGCTGCCATATCCGCGCTCAAGCTTCAAATCGGAAATCGGCGGCGACAGCTTGACCTTGTCGGTCTCGGTCTTGGGAACATCCACCTTTCCTTTGGTGGCAAAAGAGACATTGATCGTCCGATCATAGTTGTAATAGGAGACTTCTCGCACAAACAGCGGCTTAACCACGTCATTCGCTGCATCAGCGGACTTGGCAACCCCAGTCGCTAAAGACGTGGGCTGGGCTGCCGTCGCCGGAACCGCCTGCCTCCCCGCCTCAGGTGCATTTTGCAACACCGGCGGCATCGGCAAAACCGAAACCTGATGGGCGCGACGCGATTCCCGCAACAGCAGAAACACATTCACTGACAACGATGCCACACATAAAACCGCCAATCCCCCCAAGGCAAACCACAACTTCTTCATGCCCTCTCCACCTCATAATCAATAGATAACGGAAATCAAGCGCAACTGCACGCTCTCTGTCGCCAAAACGAATGCCAAAAACTATAATTGGCGAAAATACCAAAAAAATAAATGCATTATTAACAAATCATTAGTTTTCATAATATTTCTTCGGTTTGCTTTTAAGAAAAGCCTTGTTTTTACTGTTTTTTGAATCGTTTTTCATAAAAAAATAATCAAAAACAAAAAAGACAGATAAACAATACGCAGTATTGTAAGAAAAA
>JAAZKI010000007.1 GCA_012799905.1 Lentisphaerota bacterium
CGTATCATCAATTCATGTATGAACAACGCGAGAAGCGCCGGCAGTCATCGCAGCATTGAGGCTGCCAGGCGACCACCGATGCCCCGTGCCATCGAGGCAGAAAAAGGCTGGAAGTGCCAGAACGCACATAAACGCCCGTGGTTGCGTTTTGTCGTCGCGGTAGTGTCCATAGGCCATCCCGCGCGCATTGCGCCGTGTTGCGCGTTTGTGTGCGTTCTGGCGCGCCTGGCCTCCGGCGCTGCTTGGCCGCCTCAATGCTGCGATGACTGCCGGCGCTTCTCGCACTGTTCACGCTCGAATTGATGATACGCCTCCCAGTCCATGCGGCGACTGGCTTCGTCGATGGTATCGAGCCATCCCCGTCCGCGGTCATAGGCGAGCGTCCTGGCGGTGGCGGCCTTCCATACGGGATAGTACGCTTGTTCAAGCAGGGAAACGATGTCTGCCCGCGACAGGAAGTTCTTGGCATAGGTTCGGACTGGACTGACCGACAGCATCGACGGTGCAATGTAGCGGGTGTACGGAAGGCTCTCCCACACGGCGTCGAGTTTGTCCTCGAAGCCCGCCAGGTCGCAGTAGGCGTCAAAAACCCGGTCATACATGGATATGTCGAACTCCATGTCAGGCTCCACCGTAAAGCCCCATGACTTGCCGGAGTGGGAGCGCCAGATGGTGACCTTCATGCCAATGTCCTTGCCGTGCGTTTCAGCGAGCTTGATGTGCAGCTTCTCGGTTCTCATTGCAGTTTCCTTTCTGGTGATTGTTCTGGACTCATAGGGCAACGGTTCGCGGACTCGCAACGAAAGCCCTGTAACCCCACGTCTCGACGTGCCGTTCCCGCGGCCATCGCGGCGCATGTTGGGAGAGGTTTCTCTCGCGCGCGTGATGTCACGCACACAAAAATGGGCGTCTACGTAGGAAGGGGTCAGAAAAAAAGTCACGCGAGAGGGGGGGTAGGGTAAATAGGTCAAATAGAGATAGAGTTATATATATGTCACTTATTTACATATTGTTACAACTTTTACCATTTGACGAGCAATTGATTTTTATTTGACTCATTTGCTTTTTTTTTCTGACACCCAATTTCATTTGATCTTCAATTGCGGAAGCGTTTCAGCGAATACTTGAAGCCCCTTCCGGACGTCATAAAGAACATCCGTTCCTGGGCCAGCAAGCTCTCGGTAACAGCTTTTACGACTTTCGGCGGCTGCCCGTCAAGGAGCCGGGTGAACTTCCATCCTGGCATCGGCATACCCAGTCCGTGTTCCTTATGCCATTTCCGGATGCCCGTCAGAGCGCTGTCCTGCAGCTTGGAGAAGTCGGTCTTGAAGTAGTTCTTGTCGGTCATGTAGAACTTGTTTTCCATCTCCCATTCCACGAATTCTCCTCCCCAGCGCAGGGCGTCGGGCGTGAGGACGGTCAGCTCCGGCCTGGGTGCCACAGAACAGGCGTAGATGAGCGCATAGCGCAGCGCCGTTTCGCAATAGCGGTTCCAGATGGAACACTTCCATTCCGGCGCATCCATGCCGCGCATCTCGATCAGGCGTTTCTGTTGCTTCTGAAACAGCTCGACGGCCATTGGCTCAGCATCTGCGGTATATGGGACCGGCATGGCCTTGAGGTTGGTATTGCCGCTGCCTTCCGGCTTGAAGATCGCCCACAGCCTGGCACGTTCGATGATCTCCTGCGGTACCTGCGGTTCCAGCGGCAGATGGCCTGCGGAGGGCTTCTCAGCCACCATCAGGTTCAGCCGCGCATACATGCCGTCGGCCAGGAAGCGTTCGTTCACATGATCGAAGAAAGCCTTTGGCGTTGTGGTGGCGTAAAGCGTGACGTTGGGATTCGGGATGCTGACGGGCTGCTTTCCGGACTTGGCACGTGTGGCATAG
>JAAZKI010000585.1 GCA_012799905.1 Lentisphaerota bacterium
AGGCGGTCAGCGGCCCAGTCGCCGCCGCCGATGACATTGCCGGCCCGGGCGCTGGCAAGCAGGACGTGATGACTCTGACCGAAGTCATCGGGATGAAAAAAAGACCGTCGCCAGGCGCTGATGATCAATTCGGAGCAGCCTTTGGAAACACTGTATGGGTCATAGCCGCCGACCGGGTCCTGCTCGTTGTAGGGTTCTTCCCGTTCACTGTTCTCGTAGCATTTGTCCGAAGTGATGGCGACAATGGCGCGCAGAGACGGCGCCTTGCGGCATGCTTCCAGAACATGAGCCGTGCCCATCACATTGGTGGCCAGCGTCTCAATCGGAATCTGGTACGAAAGCCGAACCAGCGGCTGAGCCGCAAGATGGAACACGATTTCAGGGTCGAAAGCCCGGATGACGTTGCGCAACGCGGCCAAATCGCGGATATCGACGATTGCCGATTTTGCCCCGGGCAGAGCCAGCAGGTCAAGATGGCAGGGCTGGTCTGCCGGCGCTGGCAGGCTGACGCCGAGAGCATCGGCCTGCAAACGATGCAGCCAGGCCATCAGCCAGGAGCCCTTGAAGCCGGTGTGGCCGGTCACCAGGACGCGGCGTTGACGGTAGATGTGATTGAACATGCTTGTTGACCGTGCGGCTGAAGAAGAAAATGCAGATGGCGGGCAGTTATGGCCGAGCGCTTTACCAATGCGTTGTCCACGGTGCGTTGCCTTTGCTCCAGAGCTGATTCAGCATCTGGTATTCGCGCGGGTTGTCCATGCATTGCCAGAACGCTTCGTGGCGATACACTGTCATCTGGCGGTCGATGGCGGCTTGTCGCATGGGATATTGCTCGAAATATTGGTCGGGCCGGCCCTCCAGGTAGCGGCTGATCACCTCGCGTTCAACCACCATGTAGCCGCCGTTGATGTAAGTCTCGGCCCGATCCTTTTTCTCGACAAAGGCCACTACGTCATCGCCTTCTATTTCGAGATTGCCAAAGCGGCCTTCGGGATGAACGGCGGAAACCGTGATCAATTTGCCAAAACGGCGGTGCTGCGCATACAATTGGTCGATGTCAATGTCAGCGACGCCATCGCCGTAGGTGAGGAAAAAGCACGTATCAGTCGGCGCCAAATGCGCGCTGGCCTTGAGGATGCGGCCGCCGGTCATGGTGTCGATGCCCGTATGCGCCAGGGTGACTTGCCAGCCGGCTTCCCGACAGGCGGTGTGGTACGTGATTTTAGGGTCGTCCCCCAAGGTGATGGTGAAATCGGAAACACGTGAGCGGAAGTTGAGGAAATAGTCGATGAACGCCTCTTCCTTGTAGCCTAAGCAGAGGATGAACCGATTGACGCCAAAGGCGGCAAAGGTGTGCATGATGTGCCAGACAATGGGGTGTTCGCCGATGGGTACCATGGGCTTGGGCAGCAGCTCGGTGATGTCACGCAGGCGCGTGCCTTTGCCGCCGCAGAGAATCATGGCTGGCGGCATCGGAGAAGTGGAAGGGGTGTTATGCATGGCGTTTGCCTTTGACGGTCAGAAAAAGTCATGCCAGGTGATCAGCGCCCGCCGTTTGTCGGTAGGCAGCGGAATGAGGCGTTTGACTACCCAGAAACCCGGTATCAAGATAATGGTTGCCAACGCAAAGTAAAGCCGATAGCGGCAAATGTCCGGCCGCGAACCGCTTAATTTGGCTGCCAGTTGCAGCAGCCCGCCCGAGATGACCAGCCCAATCAGGCCGCCAATCCCGCCAGAACAGACGTAAATTAGAATCGAGGCGTTGACCTGCTGCTTGACCGGAGTGCTCTGCAAAAAGTAGTGGGTTGCAGAGTTGCTTTGTGCGACATGAGCGCCGCCAAGGATGAAAAATAACGGCGCCAGAAACGCAATTGAGGCAGAGTCCGGGCTGATGACCCATACTGCCGCCATTGATATAAAGGCTAAATATGCTCCCATCAGTACCTTGCGGGGGCCAATGACATTGGCGATGCGGGCAGCGAACTTCGACAACAAAATGGAGCCGGCCAGCTGTGCCAGTGAAAAGAGCAATGCGTTGCGGTCGGAAATGCCATAGCCGCGCTTGACCGTGAGCATGGACACCGGAACGGTCAGGATGACAGCCAGGTTGATGACCAGGCTGGAGTAAATTTGACGCATCAACGTCTGATTGTGGATGGCTTTCCGCCAACTCGGCCATAATGGCTGACGCGCTGATTCGCGCAACGAGGAGCTTTCGTCAATGCATTTCAACAGGAATGCAGACGTGTAGCCAAATAGAGACCCAGTGACAATGACGCCGGTGAGGACAGAGAGTTTCTCGCTGTAGCGGAGAACAAAGCAGATGCCGATCAGGGCGATGAAGCTGGCGATATAGAATAATGCAGCGGTGCTTGCCAGAATTGACGCCCGGTTGCTGTCAGTGGTGATGTTCCCTATAAGCGGCTGGATCATGACGACGCCGGCAGCACGGCAGCCGTAAAACAGGAAAGCGCCAGTCAAAAGCGTGGCAATGGCGCCAGAGGTGTTGCCATAGTAGTGCCAAATGGCAGAGCTGGCAACGATTAAGGCCGCTGTGTTGCGCAGCGCCCAGAATACAGCCTGGCTGGACGCAGCACCGATCCGAGCCGCCAGGAGCTTGCCAGTCGGCAGCAGAATAAAGCTGAAGTAAACCAGCGCCCCTAACGTGGAAACAACGTAGTCAGGGCAGTTGAGCTTGACCGCCAGGAGAATGATGATCGTTTCCCCCAGGCACATGTACGATAAGCCGTTGAAAAAGTTGTACAGAGCGTAGAAGCGCTGCGAACGGCGCATGCGCGATTCGGATAAAGGACCGTTGATGATCATGGAAATGGACTTTGGTGGACAGCGGTGGACGTTAGTGGACGTTAGCGCGGCGGGAGTTTAGTGGACAGTGGACAATGGACATTAGTGGACATTAGTAGACGATGGACGATGGACTGTAGTGGACTTTAGTGGAGAGTGGACGTGGACTTTAGTGGACATTAGTGGACAGGGGCTGCCGTATATAGTTCAAACTTCAGCTTGCCGTATGTACCTCGCTTGTAGGAGCATGTAGTTCAAACTTCAGTTTGCTGTATGTAGTACAGCCTTTAGGCTGCCGTACGTAGTTCAAGCTTCAGCTTGCCGTATGTAGTACAGCCTTTAGGCTGCCGTACGTAGTTCAAGCTTCAGCTTGCCGTATGTATCGTACTTATGTACCGTACTTATGTGTCGCCCTTACCGGGGGTTAAATTATATGCCATCCCACCTGGGGCGGCGCTGCGCTTGCCCTGGGCTGGTATGTCATGCCCCGTTGGGGCTCTTGTCGCTCCGTGAATGTGGACATGGTGGACGTTGTTCCGTTCAGTGCCCGGGCTTTAGCCCGGGGCAAGTCAACTACCGCCTTTTACTACTCCGCCCGGACATTATCAAACAAAACCGTGGCGGCTTTTCGGCCGATGGTCTCAATGCGGAATCCAATCGTGTCGCCAGGTTCAAGCGTAACCGGTTTCGGGAAAGTCAAGGTCAGATTTCGCTTCCAAACGCCGACGTCGCTGATTTTGACGGGCTCAGATAAGGACAACGCGCTGTCTTTGCTGCCTTCGTTGCGGCCGAGGGCGCGAAGGCGCAGGGATGTGTCTTCCTGGATCAACACGTCAACAGTGATTTTGGTCACCGCAGCGCTGGTTTTGCCAAATGGTCGGACGAGGTCGGCATCCGCCTGTTTTCCTGAGCGAATCTGGATGGCGAGCAGCTGGTTGACGCCAGCCTTGACTTTATGCAGAATTTGACGTGGGTGCGGCGCTCGCTTGCTGCTCTCAGCGGAAAGCAGCCGCCACGGGTGTTCGGCCTCCCAGCGTTCCAGTCCGTCGCCCTCTGCTGCCGGCGTGGCCGGAGTGCGGCAGTAATACGGCGCATGCACGGTTTCGCCGCGATTGCCGGCCCCATCCCGGCCGCGCACATGCACAAACCAAAGGCCCTCACTGTCCGCCGCACTCAGCCAGAGGTCGCCTTTGGCCTGGCCAGGCGGCACCATGTCACTGGTCGGGACATCGTCCGGCTTGCGGCTGAATTTAGCCTCGTAGGCAGCGATGCCGGTGGCGTCAGAGCTGGTGAAGGAGAAGAACGGCAGCGGGCCGAAAGCGCTGACCAGAGAGAAGTCATCCAGGCGGAGCTGGCAGACGGCTTTCTTAGGCACAGGCGCCAACAGGCCGAATGCCAGGCTGCGGAAAATGGGCTTTTCCTTGGATTCGCTTTTGACCTTGGCCAGCAACGGCGCTAACTCCAGCATGGCCCAGTGCCACTGGTCATCCGCCTGCACATCCGCAATAGCGCCGATGGTGTTTTCGTGTTCAGGGCCGGTCATGGTGATGGAGTACCAGTTTTGGCCGACGCTGGCGAGCAGGTTGACCTGGCTGTCTTTGCTAAGGCGATAGCGGAAACGCAGGAATGGCGTTGTCTCCGGATTGAGCTGATAAGAACCAGCCGCTGAAACCAGGAATCGACGGTGGCGCTCGGCGTTAAAGGTGATTTCCAGGCATTCGCTGCCAGTGATGTCGTCTTTGAGGACGCGAGTGGCGCCAGCATTGGGATTGGCAGTCCAAGGACGGCCGGAAGCAAAGGTCTCATGCCGCCGGAGGACGTTGTTGCCGCCGATAATCAGCGGCGCTCCGGGGGGCGTGGTGTCCAGGCTGTAGTCGATCTTCCAGCGCCAGACCGTGTCCGGAATGGCGGTGCCGGCCGCGGTCTTCAGGCCGGACAAGGTGGCAGTGAAAGGCTGTTGGTCAGCGATCTTGCCGCGCAGCAGGCTCCAGTCAGCCAGCAGGTTCCAGGTGAAAGTGGCGGTGGCGTGGTTCCAGTCGCTGACATGACGTTGCAGCGGATAGTCCTTGCCGTTGATGTTGAGGCGGGCGGACTCAAAGTTGACCCAGCCGTCCGAATCCTTGAAAGTGACAGCGATTTTTTCCGGTATGGCTGCCACCGGCGTCTCAGCCACTGCCGGCTGTTGGTTTATGGGCTGGGGCCGGCGGTTGTCGACCTGGAAGGGGAAATGACTGGTCGGCCCCCAGTTGCCGGCTAAGTCGCAGGCGCGGAGGTGGAGGACTTGCAGTCCGTCCGGCAGCGTTTTCACTTCCAGGGTGGCGTCCGTCGTCATCACTTGCTTGGGCGGCACAGTGTCGGGCTTGTCGTCCCATTTGTAGCTGTAGCCCTTGACGCCGCCGGCATCGACTGCGTACCAGGTCACTCGGAACGGCCCGTCCAGAGTCGCGACCAGCGGCGCCAGCGCGACATTGCTGACTTCATAGTCGCAGCCCGGGGCAGCGCCGCTGTAGAGCCAGTTGCCGATGGAGACCGAGGTGATCTTGGCGTCTTTGATGTCCCAGTTCAAGTTGTCCACCTGCCGGAAGCGCTCAGCCAGATTGACCGTAGCCCGGCGCCAGGCGCCGTCAGCCACGATGCCGTCCACATCGCCCAGGCCGAGATTTGCCTTGTGCTCCTTGTCGGTCAGCCCCAGCGTGAACTGGCGGCCGACTGCGGCAAAGCTGAGGTCGACGTATGTTTTCGGCGGGATATTGTAGTCAAAGGTAAGGACTGGGAAACTGCCGACTGGAAAGACAGGCAGGTTGAAGTTGAGTCCGGAGTTGGCGCCGCAGATGCGGTTGCGGACGCGGGCGGCAGGCGTGCCGTCTGCCCGTCGAAACAATTCCAATTCAGCGCCGCTTTTGGCCGCCAGGGTGCATTCCTGCTCCCAGGTGCGCAGTCCCCGGAGGCTATGGCGGGAGGGTTCGAGAATGACTGGCCCAGGCGGGGTGCGGTCAAGCTCCGGTTTGGGCTGGCAGTTCCATTTCAGTTCTGCGGCCTTGGCGTCCTGGCCTTCGAGGTTGTTTTTCCAGGCGAAGGTCATGGCCAGCTGTCCTTGTCCAAGCTTGTGCAAATCGGCAGCCAGGGGTTGGATCACGAGAGTTCGGCCGTCGTCTTCGATAGCAGTAGTGCCGTTATTGACTGGGATGTCAATGCCCGCGACGGTGAACTTGGCAGTGCTTGGCAAGGGCCGGAGCAAGTCGTGTTCCGGAAAGGTGACTTTGATTGGATTGAAGCCCCAGGCCTTGTCCGGGCCAGGGGTGATGGTCGGCGTTGCTAGCGGTGCGCACAGGATGATTGGCACGGCCGGGTGGCGTTGCCAGGCGTTGCCGGACGATGTCTCTAGGTGCAGGAAGGTCGGGCCAGGCTTGGCGCCGGTCAGCGCGAAAGATGCGCCCTGGGCGACGGTCGCGCTGGTCGGCGCTTTGCTGCGCATATTCTGGCTCAGCCAAGCGCGGACTTGGGTAGGCGCCTGGCCGCCGTCTGCGGCTGTGAAAGCGCCTTCAACCTGCAAGGGGCCGAAGCCGGTCGCGGTGAAATTGTCAAGCCGATAGACTGCGCCGGCCTGGTTGCCGCCGAGTCCGGCGTTAAGATAGCCCTCGTGCAGCATGCCGATTGTCATGCTGTCCACTATCCAGGAGTTTCGCCAGGGGAAACGGCGGCGCAGAGCCTCTGCCAGCCGGAAGCTGACGTGCGACCATTGTCCGGCTTCAAAGCCCTCGAAGCGGCCAAGGCCATGCAGGTTGGGCTGGTCTTCCGAAGGCCCGGAAAGCGCGATGAAATAATGACCGATAGGGTCTTCCTTGACCGTGAAATAGAGGTTGACCTGGACGCCGGCAGGTATTTGAACATCAAAGGCCAGGGTGTCAATGCGTTCGAGGTGTTTGCCGGTCATGGGCACGCGAATGCCGAAGTCTCCGCCGGAGTTGCAGTTGACAGCTTGCAAGACCGTGTTTTTTTTCGGTCCGGGCACAGTGGTCAATTCTGCGCTCTGGTCGCCATTCCAGGGAGCGAAGCCGTCTAGTCCGGCTTCGAAGTCAGCAATCATGGCGTCATGCGAGCGCAAGTCTAAGACAGGCGGCGCGGTCGTGCTGGCAGGCTTGCCGGCGGCTGGCGCCAAGTCGGCCAGGCGGTAGGTCGTTTGGACTGGTTGCAGCTGCCGGTAGCTGACTTTCATCCGGGCTAACACGATGCTGTTGAACTGCGTCCATAAGGCAATGCGGCCATCCGGCAGGGGCGAGGGGTCCTCGTAGGAAAACACCGGGATATTGTCAAAAGAGACATCAAAGCGGCTGCCGGTGCGGCGGATTTTCAAAGCGTACCAAGCGCCATGCACGGGTCTGCCGCCGGGGTCCCAGTCCAAGGAGATGGCGCGGCGGCCCGGAGACCGATACCGACCACGCGGAATCAGCTCCTGGTCAGTTCGTTCGACGATGTCGGCCCGGCGGTGGAACAGCGTCCAGGTCTCGCTCCAGTCCTGGTCCCAGGCGGCGATGATTACGTTGTAGCCGCTGAACAGCTCGACGCCGTCAGCATTGAGGGCGACATTGATGTCACCGACCCGCGGATAGGAAATGCGGGCGTCTTCCTTCAATTCGCCCTGGCGCATGCGCATGCCGGCAAAGCACTCAATAGTATAGTCGCCAATAAGATTGAATTTGCTCCAGAGGGCGGCGACGCCGCGGCTTTCGCCGTTCATGTGCGACCAGCGCGGATCGCAGGCAAAGCGGTTGGTCACTTCCCAGACGCCGAGGCTGCTCCAGTCGGTCTCAGCCTTTTCAAACAGGTAGTCGCGCAGGGATTCGCGGCGGAGGTCAAGGTGGATGAAGTCAAGGGGGCCGGGGATGTCAACCGCAAAGACGCGTCCAGTCAGGGGGTGCGGCTCCAGCACAGAGAAGAGTTCTTTGCCGTCGAGCGCGACCCAGATGGCGTGGCCGTCCCGGTGGAGTGAAAGCCTGCCCCAGGATACGGTGTCAGGCGTGCGCGGGCGTTCGCCAATTTTTTCATCGATGATTTGGGTGCCGGGGATGACGGTGCGCTTAGCGCCGGAGAATGGTGCGCTGGCGAGCGTCTTTCCGGCGCGGCTGAGGGTGAGGGCGCCGCTGCCGGTCTTTTCGTCCAGGGTCGTGGTCAAGAGGTAGCCCTTGGCCGGGTCAGGCTGGTCTTCGCCGAAATGGTAGTTCAGGCCTGGTTGCAGGGGCGCTTCCAGGACAAAAGCGCCGTAGAGGTCGCCGGTGAAAGTATGGCGTTGCGGGAAAGCGTCACGGGAAACGCCTGGTTCACGCAGCCATGCATAGCGGGATGAGGCCCAGCCCTGCATGAATGGATCGTCGGCAAAGCGCTGGATGTCAACCGGCTTTTCCCAGTCCCGGGTCAGTTCGGCAAAGGCAGTGATGTCAGTAAATGCGGTTCCGCGCGTGCCAATCAGGCCGACGCAGCCGCCCAGGGCGGTGTCTGCCGGGACGCGGTGCCGCAACGCCAGCGTATGGTCTGCCCAGACTTCGATGACGCTGTCTTGCCGGCAGTCGACCGCCAGGTGTTCCGGGGGGATGCTCCAGGGCAGGGCGGCGACCGCCTGGTAGCGGCCTTGAACCCAGCGTCCCAGCTCCAGGGTCGACGGTTGCGGCGGCGCAGCTGCTTTCCAGACCGCCTGCCAGCAATTGTCCTGGTCAGTGATGGCAAAGGCCAGGCCGGCGCGGGCTCGCGTTGGCCAATTGCGGTCTTGTCCGGAGAGGCCGGCGGCAAAGCGTTGGGCAGGCCAGTCAGCAAAGCCGAGGCGGTACAGGGGCAGGGCGTTGTCAGCAGCATCGCCAGCCGGGGCGGTGACAACAGCGCCGGTCGTCTTCCAAGCGCCGCGCAAGGCTGCGCCGGTAGTTGCCAGCAGGGCCGGGTCGTTGCTGATGTCAGTGAGAGAACGTACTTCGACGTCGTCGAAATACGTCTCCTGTTCGCCTTGGACATAGAGGCCGATGCGACCGCCCGGGCAGTCCTGGCGTCGTAAAGTGTGGACGACTTGGCTGTCAAGCAGCACGGAAATCTCATCGCCGCGCAGCCGCACCGCCAAACGCCACCAGTTCTCCAGGCGGCCAGCCGCCGGTATTTCGGCCACGGTCTGGCTGACCCCGCCTTGACGACGAATCAGCTGCAAGGGCGCTGGCGCGGTGCCCAGAGACGAGAGGCGCCAGCGTAAAAGCCAGAAGTTGTCTGCATCGCGCACTGCGAAGGCGAGGCCAAAGGCAGCGCCAAAGGGCTTGACTGAGACTGCGACCTCGTAGTCGCTCCAGAAGTCCTGTCCAGCGGTGATCAGTCCTTCGCCGGTCGGTGCCTTGCCGGAGAGGCAGAACGGGTTGGGGCTGCGGTCTGCCCGGGGTTCGCGTCCGTCTCGGATGCGGGCGTCAGGATTGGCCTCAATGCGTTCCATGACCGAGTAGATTTTCCAGTCGCCGGCCAGTGGCTGCCACAGGCCCCATTGCTTGGCTTCTTCTTCGGTGCGCATAAAATCGTCACCAAACTGGAAGGGTTCGAGGCGCTGATAGGAGACTGCGTTGATCGGCAGATAGGCGCGGCCTTCCGGCAGGGCGATTTGGCCACGCGCACTGAAGGCGGCTACACCGCGGTAGTGGCGGATGTCGTTGGCAAAGACCTCCACGATGTTTTGACGGGCGCGGAAGACGACAGCGCCGCCTTGGCGCAACAGGGATTCCGGCAGTGCGACTGGAGATTGCAGCACGATTTGCGGCGCTGCACGGCCATCATGCCGGGTCAGGCGCAGGCCGTTTGCATCCCAGCGCAGGATGCTCCCGGAGGCAGCGCCGGGGTCAGTCCCGAGGGCGGCCACGAAAGCCTCGGCCCGAGGCGCGGCGTCGACCTTAAACACGATTTCGGCATAGTCACTGCGAGTCTGTCGCGACGCGTTGAAGCGGATGTTGTCAAGCGTGAATTGAGCGGTCGCAGTGACGGCCAGGAAGGAAAACAGAAATAATAAAAAACGGCAAGGCATGGCAGAATTGTCCTTTGCACAGGGGCAGCGATGCTGGGCAGAGTTAAAGTAAACAATATAATACATAATAACGCAAAAGGCGGATTAAATGTTGGGTGTTTTAAGGGCGAGTGGCGAGGAGATTTTAATAGACGCTGCCCAGCGGGCGCCGTACGTAGTTAAAGCTTCAGCTTGCCGTATGTTGCAGCCCTGGTGAACGCTCGCAGTGGACATGGTGGACAGGGTGGACGTGGTGGACATGGTGGACATGGTGGACGGTGTGGACGTGGTGGACAACGTAGCCCAAGCTCATCTCGCCCCTAAACAAAGCCCTTATCTCTTGTCATTTGTTCAGTTGCACTAATGGGCTTGATGCATTACGTTATTGCATTTTATTTCAACTCCCTTCATTTACCTTAAGATAAAGAAGAGCGAGAACCCATGGACTTATTGCAACCCTTGGAGAACCTGGCTGCATCGGCTCGAGAGCGCCTGGGCGAGGCGCGCTTTTACCATGTGCTGCTTGGCTTGCTGGTTCTGGTGGGTTTTCTGCCGCTCCTGATTCCGGGCATCCCCGAGGGGCATGACATATACTACCACTTTTCGCGCCTGGAAGCAATGACGAATGGTCTGCGTCATGGCATTTTTCCCGTTTTGATCAACGCCAAAGCCCTGGGCGGATACGGCTATGCGTCCGGGTTGTTCTACCCTGATTTACTGCTGTATCCGGTGGCCTTGCTGGCCTTGACCGGAATCGGCACGGTTGCAGCCTACAAGATTTTCTTGATCGCGGTCGGGCTGGCCTGCGCTTGCAGCGCCCAGTACGTCGTCTGGCGCATCGGGGGCAGCCGATTCGGCGCTTTCGCGGCTGGAATCCTGTATGCCTGGAGCAGCTATTTCGCCGTTGATCTCCTGATTCGCGCGGCAGTCGGCGAATTCACCGCGTTTCCTTTCCTGCCATGGATTTTTCTTGGTTTGTATGAGATTATTCATGGCAATCCGCGCCGGTTTCTGCCGCTGACCATCGGCTTCACCGGCCTGGTTTTGACGCATAACTTGTCGCTGCTGATCATGGCCATTGTGACGGCGCTGATGCTGGCGTTTCACGCCCATGTGCTGCTGCGTGAGCCGGGGCGGGTCGTGTGGGTCGTCGTTGCCGCTGCCGTGACCGTCGCCCT
>JAAZKI010000289.1 GCA_012799905.1 Lentisphaerota bacterium
GTGGACATTAGTGGCAGCGGACGTGGACGGAAATGGACTTTAGTGGACGGTGGAGCGAAGATTAGTTTTCCGGAAAATCTTTCTCAAAAAACAAGAAGTTGGTCGATAGTAGTACGGATTTTTGTCTTGGGTTGTTTTTTAACCACTGAATACACTGAATACACGGAAATTTTTGTCTATGGGCGTGGACTTTAGTGGACAGTGGACAATGGACTTTAGTGGACTTTAATAGACGTTAGTAGACGATGGACTATGGACGGAAGTGGACATTAGTGGAAAGTGGACGTGGACTTTAGTGGACTTTAGTGGACATTAAACCATGGGGTGATGGGTCGGTGGATGGATGGAACCAAGCATGACGGATAGGTTGTCTGGAACAGACGTGGAAGCGCGGGGCGGCGCCTCGCCGTTAGGGCAGGCGGCGCTTTGTCTTACGGTTGGCCTGCTGGCGGTGTACGGGCTGTTTTTCATTTACAGCACCGGCTACATTGGCGACGCTTATCCCGTGCGTCCGAATTGGCAGCGTCAGATAGTCTGGCTAGGGATTGGGTCGGTGCTGGGATGGCTGCTGTCGCGCTGGGACATTCGACGGGACGACTGGCGGCTAGCGGTCTGGCTAGGCTATGGCGTGTGCGTCGCGTCGTTGGTCTTGGTGCTGAGCGTCGGGGTGAAGATCGGCGGGGCTCGGCGCTGGCTGGCGGCTGGGCCGTTATTTGTGCAGCCAGCAGAATTCGCCAAATTATTCACGCTGCTGGCTACGGCGCAGGTGCTGGGGCATCCGTCTTGGCGTTGGCCGGTGCGCTGGGGAGTATTGCTGCTGGTGGTTCTGGCGCCGTTTATGCTGATTTTGGCGGAGCCGTCTTTTGGCAATGCCTTTGCGCTGCTGCCAGCGGTGTTCGCGCTGGTGTTTTTCTGTGTGCTGCCGCTCTGGTGCTGGCGGGCTATGCTCTTCCTGCTGGTGTTGGCAGCGCTGGTGATGTCGGCCGGCCTGGCCTGGCTACGGCATAACCCGCCGGCATTTCTGGAGGAAGGCCAGGCAGCGTCGAGCCAGAAGACGATGTTCTTTCATGATTATCATATCCGCCGTCTGCGTTCTTTTTTGAATCCACAGGGTGGCTGGAATGAACGTCAGGCAGTGATGACCTTGGCGGGAGGCGGCGTGCTCGGCAAAGGCTATTTGCAAGGAACCATGAAAGGCCTGGGGTATCTGCCTCGAACCGTGGCGCCGACAGATTTTATTTTTTCCGTCATCGGCGAGGAAGCCGGCCTTCTGCGCGGCACCTTGCCGGTGCTGCTGCTGTACGGCATTCTCGTCAGTCTGGGGCTGCATTGGGCCGGCCACGCTGCGGATTTGCGCAGCACGTTGACTGGAGTCGCGCTGGTGATGTTGCTGGCGACGCACGTGCTGGTCAACGTTGGCATGACTGTACGGCTTATTCCGGTGATTGGGCTGCCGTTGCCGCTGTTGAGCTATGGCGGCAGTTTCACCCTGGCGACGTTGATGGGCATCGGCATCATGGCCGGAATCGCCCGGCAGCGCGGTCAGCCGGCGCCAGGGGAAAGCGATGGTGCGTCACGACAGTGGCGCTTGGGCAACCTGCTGACCATCAAGATTTCGCGCCTTGAGGGCACGAGCCGGCACGACGCGCCGTGAACCGGCGGCGTCCCTCCCTCTTGCCGACACGGCCGCATGGCTGGATTGCCAGACCGGGCGTAATGCGTCAGTCTTCTGTAGTGCCTTTACAAGGCACCAGTTTTGGGGTATGCCTCCCCCAGGCTAAAGCCTGGGTTAAGCATGGTTAAGCGCCTGCGGCGCAAA
>JAAZKI010000372.1 GCA_012799905.1 Lentisphaerota bacterium
TCAGACTGAAACGATTTATCCGGGAACTAACTTGAAAATGATTTTCGAGGCGGCTGCGGGCAAAATAAAATCATAGAAAACGCGAGTTGGTGCCAGTCTAACTTCACAGGGGTTCAGTTATCTGAATGTGGGCACTTTTTCGGGACCCGGGCGAGTTTCTTCAGTCGAAAATCTTGCCAGATAGTTATTGCGTAGATTGCGCCTAACGCCCACAGCAACCGCCAGCATTTCAGCAAACTTCCCAGGAGAAACATTGGGTAGAGTACTGCTGCAACAATTGCGGACCGCGATCTCCCTGTCTCATACCGTTTGACGGCATGCCAATCGAGCATATCCGGCGTATCCGGCTCATTGGCAAGCTCCAGCAGCTTTGCGCCGCATTCGGAACAACATCCCGTCCTTCGAGCGATAGAAGCGGAAGGAATGCAGCCACATTCAGGACAATAGATAAACTGCTCTTTCGGGATAATTCGCAGAGAACGACAGACGCGCGTCATCCAAGGAATCGAAATCAGCGATGGAAGCACGGCCATTCCGATGATAGCGACGCCTATGGTCTGCACAATTGCCGTCATCATCGGTTCGAGTTCCATATCGCGATTTAGTCCAAACGCCAGGAACAATGCAATCATCAGGAGTGGTGCAATTAAAATGATTCGCACTTCCCGCAAGAATTCCGTGTTTACGGATAAGGTGTAGCCGGATTTTTTCTCCAACGATTCTTCCATAGTCAGCGGCAATAGGTAGCCAGGCGACAGTTCGCGCATATCTTCAAGGATAAGCGCGTGACAATGCGGGCATCGCTTCGAGGCCAACGTCGGGAGAAGCGTATGAATCTTTTTCCCGCACGCTGGACAGAGTGGCCAATTGCCGACTATTCGGTTGAACAAGGCGGCAAATCCAAGCAATACCGGCCAAGCTGCAAACACGGGAAGCATCCAGAGCGCCTGTGTTTTCAAATCATATTGCGCCATCCATTCCCGCCAGAAGAACGCGCCGACTAGCAAATAAGCAAGTCCAATCAGCCAGGCCAGGATGTTCGTGCGCATCCGCGCAGACGCGCTGGCTTGATGGAGCCAATCACGGAATTCCTGCCAGCTGAATTTTTGTGTAATGTGCGGAATTTTTATGACTGTAAGCATGATGCATCTTCATCGCCTGAAAGCCTGTACAAGATACGTGCCGAAAGCTCATCAGTCCACTAAAGTCCACTTCCGTCCACGTCCACTGCCACTAATGTCCACTAAAGTCCACAGTCCATCGTCTACTGATGTCCATAAAAGTCCACTAATGTCCATTGTCCACTGTCCACTAAAGCGCCTTACCCTGGGTGCCTGGCTCGACTGATTGCCGGGACTCCGAGCATCATCAATCGGCGACCGATAAGCCATCAAATTATATATGGCCATAACAATAACCAATATTATTTAATCGTCAGCAGGGCTGCCAGATATGGCGCTATGTGCAGTTGCCTTTCCGGCTGTCAGGCTGAGGTCTTGTCTTCGAGTGGCTCATAGAATTCACCTGCAAGCTTTCCGGGAACGCTTACCGTGAAGTCAACCGGTGCTTTGCTGGCATTGAGAATGACCGCGAAAATCCCTTTGGGATTCTTCCAATAACTGATTTTAACGTCAGGGTTGCTGGTCGTCAGCCCGTCGGGATTCGGTTCCCAGTAGGGGAAGAATTCAGCGTCCTGCATACCAAAGGCGAATTGTCGGTCGCGGAAGCGCAGCTCTACCTCCTTTACAATGAAGTTCGGATAGACCATCAGGTTATGAGCCAGTGCCATTCCCATGACATGGGTTGTCAGCTCGGGGTTGTTGACGTCCTCAGCGCGGCGGTACTGGGGCAGCAGCATGCGGTCAGGCCCGATGTTGACGACGTTTTCATAGCGAAATTCGTCCAAGGTCAAGAAATCAAGAAAATAACGGTGATTGACGAAATTTCCGCGATATTGCTCACCCATCAGCACCACGTTGGAGAAGGCGGCGAGCGTGCTGGCCTGGTCTGCGCCGAGGTGCGAAATGGTCAAGGACTTGGGGTTGTGCAAGCGTTGCGCGTGATAAACACGTTCATGGAAAGCGCGGTTTTCAAAAACCGGCAGCACTATTCCGCCGTTGTCCAGGAATGTGTCTATGCCGAAGCAATCGTAATAAATTCCACCCCATTGGTGTTCTTGCAGATGTTCCACCATTGTCTTGATATATAAGTCCACCCAAGTGCGTTCACGGAAGTCGCCCTTGGGCATCATGCCGCCATGTGAAGCGCGGAAATCATAAGCGCGGGCAGGCAAGCCACGCCATTTTTTACTGAAGTAGCTCCATTGCGGAATGGTTTCCAAAATATAGGTCGGTATCTGGTAGACCAATTGATATTCAGCGCCTTTCTGCAAAAAGGCTTGAACTGCTGCGGAGTCTTTGAATGTAAGCAGGGAGCCGGCGTATGGCATCATAGAAGCAGTTTGCCACAGCAAATCGCAATTTGAATTGGCGCCGGCGCGGAAACGGATTTTCTTCCAGTTGTCTTCTGCCGGTCGGAAGGGATAGGGACAAAGCGCGAATTCGAGCGTGAAGTCGCCGTCTTTACTGAGTGTCAAAGGAGCATTGATCAGCTGCATGGTCAAATCCCCCTTTTTGCTGGCCTTGACCCATTCCTGCTCAAAGTCAGCTGCTGCTGGCCACAGCTTTGGCGTGTAAAAGCAAATTCCTTGCTTTATATTTCCGAATTGCAGGAAGTAAAGATGCTTGCTTGACCATTCCTGGTGTCGGTTGAGATCGACGGCGCCGACCTCTGTCCAGGTGCCGTCACAACGGTGGATGAAGTCAACTTCCGGCAGATTAAGAGCCAAGGCGCCCTGGCTCAGGGTGAAGTCGCGCAGAGCGTTGAAATGCAGGGTGTAGCGCATAAAGCCGACATAGTCGATGCTGACCTCGACTTGGCAGATGAAGTCATCACAGCGGAAAGCGCTTGTGCCTTTCACCATGCTGCTGCCGGCTTCCCAGTCGGCATCTTTGCCGCCTCCTAGGACGTCATGTTGGTTGAACGTCAGGCGCATGGGAGCTGAAATCCAGGGGCGTCGGTTGTCAAGCCCTGTCAATTGCTGGAGCTGCAACGCCTTATTGAACGTGAAGCTGTTATTCCAGGTGCGCACCTGTTGGCCATTCAGCTGCAAGTCCTTCCAGGGGGCAGGCGCCGGATCAGTGGGTTGATAGATGCCGATGTCATTCAGCCAGTCAGGATGATTATACACGCCAAAGGCAACCGGCGCGGATGACTTTTGCGAACCGTCCTTGAAAACCGCTTGAGCAGACAGCAGGTATTCACCGTCAGCAAACTCAGTAAGGTCAACCACTGTTTCGCCATCAGTTTTCCCAGGTATGCTTCGGACGACCTGTTCCTTTTGGTTTATCCGATAATCAATGCGTGCTATATCTTCCTTGGTGATATTGCCGATGAAATGGTTGACGATTGCCATTTTACGGGTGTCGGGATCAATGTCATAACGCAGTGACAGCTGATCCTCGCCTTCTCGCAGCCGGATATGATCGAATTGAATGATGTCATTGGCTGTCATCTTGCGCATGTTCATGCCTATGTCCAGCCAAGCACTGTTTTCCGGGGCAGTGAACGCATGCGCAAATTCCTTCCATTCGCCAGCGGTCGGACGAATGTGGTAGCGGGACTGACCAATGGCTTTGCCAGCAGCGTCTTTATAGAAGAAAATCAGGATTCCATTGGCAGCGAATGAAAAGCTGTCAGTTGCGTTAAGCCATGCCTCGAAGATATAATTATGCCGTGGCTTGAGCACGATATTTTCGATATAGAAGGCATATTGCATAGGTTCGCCGGAGCCGCTGGCTTGCAGAAAAGCCTCTCCGACTTTGGCTTTGCGCCATTCGTTTTCAATGCTTGCCCCCGGCCCAGGCATTAGGTGATCAAAAAGCAAATGCCGGTCCAGCGACCACTGATCAAAATCAGTTTCAAAATCAGTCAGGTCTATCCCTTCTGCAATGCCGTCGATGACCGGCGCTACGCGCAAATTGTCAATGCGCACTTGCGCTGTATCCGGAATAAGATCGAAGCGGAGCAATACCCGCGCTTTACGGACGCCTTCCGGGATAGTAAATTCATGGCGCCGGTGCATCCATCGGTTGCTCATCCGGTGAAAGCGGCCATAAAAGCTCGGTGGCGTCTCTTGGCCGGGCTCAGGCGTGAAGGCGACGACGGCAAGCCAACCCTTAGTGGGAAAATTTTCCGTGGTCCGGTAATTGAGAGCCAAGGCAAAGGTCTCGCCGGCTGTGACAGACATCTCATAGGAATAAAAATATTGCATTTTGGTTCCATTGCCATTGACTACCAGCGCTCCGCGTTCGAGTCCGGCTTGCGGATCAATCTTCGCTCCATTGCTGAGGGTTCCGCGGGTGTCTGTCGAGTCGAAGCGTTCCAGAATCGCTCTTCCAAAAAGCGGATGCAGGCAAAAAAACGCCAAGGGCAGAAAAACTTTTTTGATTTTACTATGCATGTCATCGTCCTTTCTACATTATCATTTTTTGTTTTGAAAAAAGCAATCTAATATATTACAGTTATAGTTATTCGGAAAGCAGCACATTCTGTCATGACAGGCGATAATGACTAATGAAAAGGAGTCCGGAGATGCAACTATGGCCGGCGAGAAAGTTTTTTACCTTAATCGAACTGTTGGTTGTCATCGCCATCATCGCCAGTCTGGCTGCGATGTTGCTGCCGGCTTTGAGCAAGGCGCGGGAAACAGCATTAGCTACGCGCTGCACCGGGAACCAGCGTCAGATAATGCTTGCTGTGTTCACCTATACCATGGATAATAAAGAATGGTTCCCCAATACTACACCAGTTCATGCCAAGCGCCTCTACGACACGGATATCTATTATCAACTGGCGCCCTATACAGGAATTGAGCCGAATCAATATCGCTACAAGGGCTCCTGGCATGACCGTCAAATCTGGGCCTGCCCAGCAGACTTGTTTCGTGCTGAGAATTGGTCAACGTCCCCTTACGGCAGAGCTGGAGGCAATCCTTCTGGCAGCTATGGGTTCAATTTTTATATGAGCAGTGGGCAACCCGCCTAGAATGCGGGCTCTGGGGGTGCTGCGCCGATGGCCAGGATAAACCGTTTTTCAGACCATTCCAGCTATATCTTTGCAGGCGATGGACGCAGAAATACATACGACGGCTTCGCGAGAGTAGCGTTGGCCATTACTACTTTTCCTTTCAGACCCGCCAGCGTCGAATACGAGACTGATGGCTTGGATTTCCGGCACCACAGAAAAGCGGTGCATGTTTATCTGGACGGGCATACCGGCTCAAAAAGCATTCCTGAACTGCGGATGAAATATGGATATTTATACGTCGGCTATGAAAGCTATCGCTGATTGCTTTTTGCGCCGGTTCAACCGGTTTGACTTCGTTCTGAAAAGATTCAGCGCTGTTTTTACCCCCAAAGCGGAGACTATGATGAAAAATTTTCTTTCCCTGAGATTGCACCTGGCAACGGCCTTGTCCCTTGTCCTCTTTTTGCTGGTCGGCGCTGCCCAAGCGCAGAACGGCGCCGAGGGGAAATCCCCTGTGCTGTATGCTGAAATCCCCTTTTTGCAGCAGCAATGGCCCTCTGTCATTGCTTTTCGCGCAGACTTCGCCAGTTTGCTGACCGCTGCCGGAGTGGCACAACCATTTCAGGAGGAGACTCTGTCCGCACAGACCGGGGATTCTGAGCAGCCGCTGCCGCTCAGCCTTCAGAAAGAGGGCGAGGTCTTTAAGGTTCTGGTTCAGGTTCCCGGTGCTGACAAGCAGTCGGAAATCGGCGCCGCGAAAACCATCCGTCTGCAATTTGGCGGTGTGCCAGCCAAGGCCGCCCCGTTGCAAGCAACAGAGAACTTGGTGTGGAACGGTGATTTTTCCCTGCTGGATCAAGCCGGTCACCCGGTTGCCCTGAACCTCCGGAAAGAGGCTTTTAACCTGGTTGAGGGAACCGGCGGCGGCAGGGCATTGGCTTTTAACAGTACGGCGGAAAAACGAATCCAACTCACTACTCCATGGATTCGCATACCTGAATGTAGCAAGCTGGAGTATTCCTTCCGTTATCGCACTGAGGGCGGCAAAGCCCATCATTATAACGTGGTCGCTTACGCTTATGTCAATTTTCTTGACCGCGACGGCAAAAGACTGCCTCGCCAGAGCGTACTCAGTTCACATGTGGAAACCAGCGATGGCTGGCAGGAAGAGCGCATGACGCTTACACTGCCGCCAGAGGCAGTTGCAACTAATTTTGAGTTC
The DNA here is from genome assembly GCA_012799905.1 of Lentisphaerota bacterium. Taxonomy (GTDB): domain Bacteria; phylum Verrucomicrobiota; class Lentisphaeria; order Oligosphaerales; family Oligosphaeraceae; genus JAAZKI01. Next base: position 6,311 of record JAAZKI010000372.1, read on the forward strand.
AACAGCGCCAGCAGTGTGCCTGGTTCGGTCATCCTGGATGAAATCAGGATAGTTCCTGCCAATCAGCCGGAATTGCTCCAGGTGAGTTCCGGGGAAGGCAAGATATTCAGCCTGATGCCGGAGCATCCCGGAATCTTTCGTTTTGACCTGGGACCGGCGAATTCTCCGGTGATGCAGGGTTTTTTGCCGCTGACCCCGGAAACTCAGTACTCTGAAGAAAGAGGCTGGGGTTTCGTCAGGCTGACCAGGCTTGCGGCCAGGGACAAGAAACGGCCCGATGCACTGTCCCGAGATTATCTGGCTGCGGCTAAAGCAAGTTTTCAGATACGCTTGCCCAAGGGCGATTATATCGTTTGGACGCTGAGCGGCGACTCACAGGCCGACGGCGCCGTGCCCTATTTTTTCTTCAACCAAACTCTGCGCATCAACCGGAAAGAAGTTTTCCGGGATGATACGAAGCCAGCTGATTTTTTCCGAACCTACGATCTGCAAAATTACCGTCACTTCTGGCTGCCAGGAATGGATTACCATGACACTTTTACTGCGCCAAGATTTCAGGAAAAACAATTCACGGCCAGCGTCGACAAGGAGTTCTTGCAGGTGGAATGGGAGAACCTCCCGTTGTGTGCGTTGATTATCTATCCAATTGAGAAGAAGACTGAACTGGCCGGTGAGTTGTCTCGGCTGCAAAGGCGCAGAAAAATAGATGCCCAAATCAGGCTTGAACCCGGGCCGCAGGAAATAGCCTGCAAACCAAGTTTCCAGGAAAAACGCAGAGGCTTCATCATTTTCCGACGGCCTGACAGCGATCCGGTTTTCCCTTCCAGCCGTCCCCAGGCGGAAGAACGGCTGGAAGAACTGAGCACTTTTGCCACTCCGGAGCAAGTCGCCTCCGTGCATTTCTCCCTATATCCATTGCGGGATTTGGGGGTTGTGCAGGCTAAGATCAGCGATTTGACTGCCGCTGGAAAGACAATCAAAGCCAACCAGATAGACGTGCGCATTGTGCGGTATATTTTCCGGCGAACCGGCGAAGGCGCTTTTCGGGTCACTCCATTCCTGCTGGATTGCCGTGACCAAGTGCCGGTGCATGCGGAAACCTGCTGGACCTGGTATCTGCAAGTCCGAGTTCCAACCAGCGCTGCCGCTGATACTTATAAGGGCGAAGTCAGCCTGTTCTCCGTAGACCAGGAAAAGGTGCTGCAAAAGATTCCTTTTCAATTGCAGGTTTTGCCGTATCAGCTGGAACCCCTGCCTATCTTGCAGGGATATTATTACGATCCCTCTGAGCCTTGGTACGCCACTTTTTGGAGAGCGAATGTCTTGGGCGCTACCCTGCGCGGCGACCCCGAAATCATGAAAATCATTGAGGAGAATGAACGGCGGGAATTGCGTTTTATGAAAGACTTAGGGCTGAACAGCGTGTCATTCGGAGATGACATCCGCGGCGATATGGAATTGGTCGATGGCGAAGCCCGTTTCAAAGAGGACAACCGCTTCACCTTTTGGATGGATATTTATGCGTCCGAAGGCATGGGGAAAATGCCGTTTTACGGATTCCAGTCTATCGGCTGCGGAACCGGCAACGTGAATAAGATTTTCTGGCTGGACCGTAATAATGCGGCTTTGAAGGAGCAATTTTCGCCGGAGTGGAATCGGGCCTACCTGGGGCTGATACGTCATGGCATGGAATTGCAAAAAGCGCGTCAGTGGCCTGAAATCCTGTGGTATGTGTCTGACGAACGCAGCAACTACCGCGAAGTCGGCGCGAAGCAGGGCGTTGAGCTGGCAAAACTCGTGCGGCAAGTGCCGGGTGCGGTGAGCATTGCCTCGATGAACGGGCCTTGGGAGCACATCATGGTGCCATATTTGGATATCTCCATGCCGAATATCGCATTCCCGATTACCGACGAAACACTGGAATTGCTGAAAAAGCATCAGTCAAAACTCTGGCTGTATAATTGCGGAACCCAGCGCTTGACTCTCGGCCTTTATCCCTGGCGCGTGAATGCCGGCGGGCGTTTCCAATGGCATTACCGTTCATATGGTGAACAGTGGGACGCTGGCACCTGCGGAGGCGCCAGTAGATATGCGATCAGTTTCAACAGCCCTAATGGCGTCATTCCAGCACTGGCAGCACAAAACGTTCGGGAGGCCATGTATGATCATCGATACATGGTGACACTGGAAAAAACCTTGAGCAGAGCCAAAGAGCTGCTGGCGGAAAAAGAATCCGCCACTCTGCGCAAATGTGTTGGCCGTGCCGAAGAATTGATTTCTTTTACGCGGTCTCGGGTTCCGGTGGACGTGCGTGAAGTCATCGGCTTTAGAATTGATCCGCGCGCAGCCGGCGCTGCCCTTGGCGGGGAATTCCGCAATACAGACAACCTGGAGCGCTGCCGTTGGAGCCTAGCCAGTTTGACGGCGGATTTACTGAAGGAGATTGCTCATGCGCAAAAGTAAAATCCAGTGGAGATTACTGCCGCTCCTGCTGTCATGCATTCCGGTTCTCGGCGCGGCTCCGGGCGAATTGCCCGTGGCGAAAGCCGTTCAAATCAGCGAGGCAGTCAGCCTTGATGGGCGGATGCAGGAAGCATTTTGGGAGAAAATTCCGGAGCAACACCTGCGTCACGCTGTGGGACGACGCATCGCGCCATTGCAGGATACGTCTTTCAAAATCGCCTATACAAGTGACTTCCTGCTGGTCGGAATTCGTTGCGCCGAGCAGGAAATGGATAAACTAAGTTTCCGTGCTGAGCAACGAGATGACGCCCAGGTTTGCTCAGATGATTCCGTCGAATTCCTTTTGCAGCCTGGCAATGGTTTTTACTACCAGTTTGCAGTGAATGCCGGCGGCATGGTGTATGATGGCAGGCGACCGGACGCAGAGGGGATTACAGCTGCACAGAGGCGGGGCGGATTGCTCTGGGACGGCGCCTGGGAGGCAATGGTTCATCGTGACCGTGATTATTGGTCTGCGGAATTGCGTATTCCCTTTGCCATCCTTGATCTCGGCATTGGCGGAGCCGGAGCTTGGCGGATGAATCTCGGGCGCACCGAGTCCCGGCTGGGATACAGCAGCTGGGCGCCAGTTGAAAAGGGCTTCCATGACTTGCCGCGATACGGTGAGCTGCAAGGGCTGCAATTAGACAGAAACTTCTATTGCTTGGACCTCTCCCAAGTCCAGATGCCGGAACTCTGCGTAGGAAGCAACCGTTTGTCGTTGTCAATTCCCTGCAAAATTGCCAGCGGGCAATTTCAGTTGCGTCATTCCCTCCGCATCTGGCAGCCTGGCTTGCTGCCGGAACGCCGCCAGGTTGCTCCTTGCCTGACAGTCGAAAACGGCCAGATTACGGTGAAAATGGACTTGAATATCAGTCATCCGGAAATCCTCCAGGAGTGCATTCTGGAAATTTGTGATATGGATGGTCGTTCCCTGGGAAGCCTTACGCATCTTTTCTGGCCGCCCAAGCCCCTGAAAATCTCCTTGCCCTGGAGTTTCTTTTTAAGCGCTGACCGGACTTTGTCTGTGCTCTGTCAACTGCAAATAAGCCCGAACTCAACCCCGGCCGCCTTGCAGCTGCAACTATACCGCAAAGGCTGGACGCTCCCGACCCTCAAAAAACACGTCCTCCTGCGAGAACCCGGCGCGTCAACCCATATTCTGCCGTTGCGGAAATTGCCGGAAACCGGCGAATATCAGCTGCACTGGAAACTGGATTTCCCGGGCGCGAACGAACCAAGCCAAGGCACAGAATCATTCTTCTTCCTGAAATAGTAGTAGCTCAGAATTTGTTTTATCCGCTGATGACGCAGATGAGCGCAGATTTTTTAGTATTGTGCCATCTGTAAACCCGGGAAGAGCCGGATGTTCAGGTGACTAAATGAACTCATTTGATGAAATCACAAAACGCGAGTCATACGAAAAAGATGGCGTTTATATCCGTGTCGGTGCGACTACACAGCAGGCAGACGACGCCACCCGCCGTGAACTTGCATTGCTGAGTGAAGGCCGCAGTTTTGACGCCGAGCCATGCCCCAAGGCAAAGATCGATGATAAGCGAATTCAGGCGCTTTGCACCAGGATGTACCGCATCGCCAGGGAGAATTGCGATAGTGAAGCAGAAAAACGCAAAGTCAAGCGGTTGACAGCGGAGCAACTTGAGGCCTGGGGCGTCATCACTAAGGTTCGCGACAAGTGGGTCGCATCCAATGCCTACGCTCTGCTCACAGGCGATCCGGCATTTGCCATTCGCTTGAGATGCGGACTCTTCAAGGGCGATGACAAGGCAGTGTTTCTTGATCGGCGCGATTTTACCGGAAGCGTGCCGGAATTGATTGATAAAGGCTTGGACTACATCCTCGCCAAAATCAATATGGGATGCTACTTCAAAGGAGCATTCCGACGCGACCGCTACGAATTGCCGCCTGACGAAATGCGTGAGCTGGTCATCAATGCCTTTGCCCACCGCAGCTACTTTCAGCACGAAGCGCCCATCTTCATCGCTATCTTTGATACGCGAGTGGAGATCACCTCCCCGGGCGGTCTGCCGCGTGGACAGACGGTCGAACGCGCCTTGGGCGGATTCTCCAAAATTCGCAACGAGGTGCTCGCTAAAGCCCTCAACTATATGCGCTTCATTGAGGAATGGGGCAGTGGACTGCAACGCGTCAACAAGGTCTTCGCAGAATACGGCCTGAAGCCTATCTCCCTTGATGACGCCGGCATCGCAGTCCAAATGAACGTCTATAGGTCACTGCCGGAAAATGTCGATATAGGCTCAGAAAAATCTAGCGATGCGCCTGTAAAATCCACAAAAACACGCAAAAGACGGGAGAATCCGTCTGTAAATCCGCCTTTAAAATCAGATGCTTTGCCTGAGAATTTGCGTTTTGTCCTTGACCAGATCGCCCAAAATCCGCAGATTACCTACGATGGCCTGGCTTCGGCTATGAATAAACATCGTGATACAGTGAGGGAATATCTGAAACGTCTGCGTGAGGAGTATCACTTCATTGAGCGAGTCGGGGCGCCTAAGAATGGCTATTGGCGTATTTTGTCACCGAAAGATAATGACTAATCCGTCGGCGCCCTTTCTGCACTTGATGCTCTGCAGCTAATATCCCTGGCGGCGTGAACACGCATAGGTCAATTTTCGAGTTGCCACAGATAGGGCTTTAGTCTCATGGTGCTGCTTGGACTGGGTTAACTCGCGGCAGGTTACCTGGGCATCCAGCCCAGACGCCAGTGAGCGGATGCGGTAGGCGGATGTACAGCCCGGCGAACGGACGGGAGACGGTGAAGCTCCAGACAACCGATGCAGCGGCATTGGCCCGGGTCAATTTGAGGACTGTGCTGTCTTCCCGGAGCGTTGTTTCTAACACGGTCTGGCCCTGGTCGTCTCGGATGACGGCGGGCATGGCCTTGGCGCCAGAACCACCGGAGAATTCGATGGCAAAGTCCCGGACTCCAGCTGGCACTTCGAAATACCCGGTGATGTCTTTGTGGGTCGGACGCAGCAGGGTGTTGTATTCATGCCCGGCGCCGCCGATGAAAGCCCAACGCAGGGCTTCGTCCGGCTCGAAGATATAGCCGCCAAAGCCAGGATTCAGGGGCAGGCGGTAGCAACCGGTCACCGGCAGCACGGCGGTGAAGCGTTGGCGGACTTGGTTGGGGTCAATGCTTTTGTCCAGCGGATTGAAGACGAACTCGCCCAGTTCGAGGACGTGTCCGTCTGGCCCGGACAGCCGGAGTTTGTCCCGGTAAACTCTCATGTAGCGGTTGACCCAGTTGTACAGCAGGGAGAAGCCGATGCTTTCGCCGGCCTCGCCATAGACCAGCAGTTCAGACTGGTAGCGCAGCGGCGGGAAATAGGCCTGGAAGCGTTCGCCGGCAGGGGCGGCAAACGTCTCCACGCGGTATTGTGGAATCTCGAAACGATTGATTTTGAAAGTGGACGACTGGAGGAACTGGGCAATATCAATCGGCTTGCCATTGTAGGTGATTGTGCCGGTCATGTTGACCAGTTCGCTGGCAGCAGCGAGGATTTTCATGCTCATCAGCGGTGTCTCGTCAGCATAGCCGTTGATGATGACATTCTGGAAGGAGACATCGCCAAATTCCGTTTTCCAGGCATTGTCGATCACAATGAAGACCGGTGATGTTTGGAAAGTCTTTTCAGCGGTCACAGTGATGTCCTTCAAGTGATAGGTGACGTCATTGGCCCAGCGGTTACGCAGCAGTAGAAAGGGCCGGTCCGCAGTCATGGCGATGCGGAGATTCTCCAAGTTGACGACACCGCCTTTGGAACCCTCGCGACCCATAGCGGAAATGGCCGTAGCTGGGCAGGTAAAGTCGCAGTCGCGAATGGTGATCGACAAAGGCTCATGGCGACTGCCGACAAAAATGTCAATGCCGCTGCCAGAGTTATTGAAAAAGGTGGTCTTTTCCACTAAAGCGTTGACGCAGTAGGTGTCGATGCCATCAGGCTCGAAATCAATGCCGGCCTGGGGCGCCGTGCCTTTGGTGTTGCGGAGGACGCAGTTGCGGATGACGATGTCACGGATGCCGGCGACGGTGATGGCCTGGCGGTGATTGTCGTCAACCAGGCAGTTTTCGATCAGGACATTGCGGGCGCAGAGGATGCTTTCGTCCATGATTTCTTGGCGGTAGGGTTCGTCTGCCGGGTGGATTTTGTCGCGCTCGGGTCGAGCTAGGCCGGTGACGCAGATGCCGTCGCCGCCGCTGGCTCTGATGGCGAGATCGCGGATGACGAGGTTTTTGACGCCGTAGGCGCGGATGCCATAGCGCCATTCAGCGCGTTCGTATAGTTCGGGATTCTGATAATCGGGTTTACGCATAGCGATTTCAGCGTCTTTTGCGCCGATGATGGCGACGTCACGGCAGCCATGCAGGTTGAGCAGGCAGTCGCGTTTGCCCTTGAAAGCGCCGGGTTTGGCCAGCAGCTTGACGCCCGGCTCAAATACGAATTCGAGTTTGCTGCGCAGGAACAGCGGCTGGGTGACCCATGGTTTGCCGACCTGGTCCAGAATGACGCGTTCCGCGCCTGAATCGATGGCTTTTTGGATGATTGCGGTGGCGTCTTCCGGGTCAAAACCGAACGAACTCACTTTGACCTCAGCAGCCAGCAGTGGCGCAACTGCGGGAAATAGCAGCAGGGACAGTGAAACAAGCGATTTGTTGAACATGGCGTTGAATTAACCTTTCTAACAAAGATAAGTAAATCAGGCGAGGCGTTCTTTCCTGCTTAAAAATATAGCGGTCGTTGATGCTATTGCAATGCACCGTATTTGAACGAAGGAGGTTGGATGCCGACTGCTTAAAAGGGAACTTTTCCTGCGGTTTACGGTCACAGCAGACAGTACAATCCTCTGCGCAAGACGGGTGTTCGTTTGCGCTCATGATGTTCAAGATATTTCCGTTGTTTAGGTTTGAAAAGACTGCGGTGTTTTTTGATTCCACTGTTTGGCGCCAAGGAGTCAAGACACACCCCGCGTCCCCCCTCCTCGAAATGGCGGCAGGCTGGATTGGTCTGGCTTGAACAAGCAATCACCCTCAATCATTGGAGATGACATTATGAAAAACATTAGAAAAATCGCCTTGCCAGGCGTGTTAGCTGCCATCATGTTAAGCGTTGCGCCGCTGCCTGTTAAGGCCGCCGAAACGTCGTCCAGCTCGGCCTTGAAGACGGCGCAGAACCTTGAAGATGCCTTTGTTGAAGTTGCGGACAAGGCCAAGCCAGCCGTAGTCGTCATCACGAACAGACAAACGGTCGCCCAGCGACAAACGATTTTTTCGGATGGCCGCGGGTCGATGGGGCCGCAGGACTTTTTTGAATTTTTCTGGGGGCCGAATCCCTATCGGTCGCCGCAGCGCGAGCGACGCCAACGCGAGCAGCGTCGTCAAGCGCCGCGCCCTCGTTCCGAAGCTGTGGGCAGGGGCTCTGGCGTGTTGATTAGCGCTGATGGCTATTTGGTCACTAACTTTCACGTTATCAAGGACCATGAATACCTGGAAGTCAAGACCGCCGACGGCAAAGTCTATGACAATGAAAAAGACTCGGACGCGGTCACGGTTGTCGGCATTGACGAGGAGACCGACCTGGCCGTCCTCAAACTCAATGGGCCGAAGAATTCTTTTCCATTCCTGCAATTCATGGATTCTGACAAGCTGCGCGTCGGCCAGTGGGCGATTGCGATTGGCGCACCGTTTGAGCTTGATTATTCAGTGACTGTCGGCTGCGTCAGCCAGACTGGGCGCTATAATCGCGCAGTCAGCAGCTTTAATAACTACATCCAGACTGACGCCTCCATCAATCCCGGCAACAGCGGCGGGCCGCTGCTCAACATCAAGGGCGAGATCATCGGCATCAACCAGTATATTTACACCGGCGGCATGTCCCGCGGCAATATCGGACTGGGATTCGCCATTGCCAGCAACGTGGTCAAATACGTGACTGATTCGTTGATTGCTGACGGCGAAGTGGCACGGGCTTTTCTGGGCGTGGCCATGCAGGAGCTGGACGAGCAGCTTATGAAGCAGTTTGACGTCGACTTTGGCGTCTTGGTCAGCGATGTCATTCCCGGCGAAGCAGCGGAAAAGGCCGGCGTCAAACCCGGTGATGTCATTCAGAAGGTCGGCGGCCGGGAAGTGACCACCAGTCAGGAGTTGCTGCAAGCCGTTGCCAAGCATCGCCCAGGCGAGGACATCGTGTTGTCCGTGGTGCGCAATCAGAAGAAGCTGATGTTTACGATTAAGGCAGGGCGCCGACAGTCATCCACCCAGATAGCTCGGAAAGGCGCTCCGGCAAGTGAGCAGACCAAAGATGAATTGGGTCAGCTCGGCCTGGTCTTGCAGGAGGAAGATGGTAAAGTGGTGATTAAAGAAGTGTTGCCGGACGGCGCCGTGGCCCAAGTGCGGGACGAAGACGGCCGGCAAGTGATGGCTGGAGACATCATCCATGACGTCAATCAAAATGCCGTCACTACAGTGGCGGGTGTGCGGGAAGCCTTGAAAGAAACCCGCAATAAGACAGTCGTGCTCTGGCTGGAGCGCAAGAGCCGCAGCGGCGCCTCCATGCGCTTCTTTATCGCTATCCCATTGCCGGATGAGAAGGAATAAACATAAGCGGTGAAAACTTGCCGCTGAAATGAAAAACCGCCACCCGCACAACTCGCAGGCGGCGGTTTTTTCGCCTCTCGCCCCTAACGAATTATGAATTATGAATTATGAATTATGAAATGCGCCTCAGCATTCAGCATTCAGCACTCAACATTCAACATTCAGCATTCAGCATTCAGCCCCTCGCCCCTCGTCCCTATTCCCGCTGTCCACTAAAGTCCACTTCCGTCCACGTCCACTTCCACTAACGTCCATTAATGTCCACTGGCGTCCATTGTCCACTGTCCACTAAGCTGCCTTGCCGCAGGCGGTTGGCATTTCGGTCCGCGGCTCAGATATACTCGACTGTTGCTGGCGGTTTCGGGGTCAAGTCATAGAGGCATCGGCAGACTTGGGGCAGGGCGGTGATACGTTGGCAAATCCGTTGGAGAGTAGGCCAGGGCACGCAGGTGGCGGTGCCTTCGCGGCCATCGTGGCTGTCGATGCAGCGGACTGCGATGATTTGGCCGAATTCTCGTTTGCCGTCGCGGATGCCGGTGGCGCGGTCGTTGAACAGCACTGCCAGGTACTGGAACGCATCCAGGCCATTGAGTTCTTCTTCGACGATGGCGGTGGCGGCTCGTATGGTGGCCAGGCGTTCTTCAGTGACTTCACCGATGATGCGAGTGGCCAGGGCCGGGCCTGGGAAGGGGATGCGGTGACTTATTTCACGCGGCAGCCCGAGCAGCGAGGCCACGGCGCGGACGCCGTCCTTGCGCAGCGTCTTCAACGGTTCGACCACCTGGTAGCCGTATTCCTTCTCCGGGTCGATGCCCAGCTGGCTGAGGATGTTGTGCTGGCGCTTGATGCCAGCGACCGTCTCCTCAATGTCGGTCAGAATAGTGCCATGAAACAGGTGCTTGGCGCCGCTTTCACGAACCAGTCGGACAAAGATTTTCTTGTAGAACGTCTCCGTGATGGCAGCACGTTTTTGCTCAGGGTCGGTCAGGCCCTTGAGGGCGTTGAGGAATTCCGCCCGGGCGTCGACCAGCTCGACGTGGATGCCGAGGTCAGCAAATACCTTGACGACGTACTGCGGTTCGCCTTCGCGCATCAGGGCGCTGTCAACAAAGTAGGTCTTGAGCTGCTTGCCAATGGCCTTATGTGCTAGTGCGGTGACGACCGCGCTGTCAACGCCGCCGCTAAGGGCATTGATGGCGTAGCCGCTGCCGACAGTGGCGCGGATTTCCTTGACCTGGGCATCGATGAATGACTGATAGTCCATGCGCTGAATATCTCCTTGTGGGTAATGGGTGGCGGAAGATTATTCTTCCCCGAAATATGGATTAAGACTGATGGAATTGAGGATGCGCTTCTGGCCGATTGCGCCGCCGGGTGTGTCGTCGCTGAGCCAGTCGCTGAAGGTGATGGCAACATCGCTGCGCAAGGCCTTGAACACGATTTTCCGAGTGACGATTTCGCGCCGCTTGGCGCTGGCCGGCCAATTCTCCCACCCGGCCGGAATCCGGAATTCGTAGCCTTTTTCCGGAATCGTCTCGCCACCGTCAATGCTGGCTTCCAGGACGACATGCTGGCGTTCGTTTTTGAAGTTGGCGATATCGTCCGGGTCAGCCGTGACGTAGGTGAGGCTGTACACTCGGCCGGGCGTGAGGCCGGTGGCAGTCTGAGAGACTCGGTTGGGGGCCTTGGCGCTGCGAGTGAAGTGCAGCACCGTGTCTCCTAAGCTGGCATTGCCAGCCCGGCGGCGGAGGTGATTGCGACCATAGCCCGAGATGGTCATCGGCGCCAGCGAGTCTGGCTCGGCTGAGGCTAAGCGCCAGTCGGCCGCGCCCTCTTCAAAGTCGCCGCCGCGCAGGTGGCCGGGATTGCAGGTGAAGTTGTACTGCTCAGAGAGCATGGTGACATTGCCTTCAACGCCGTAATGCCGAATCAGCCGACCAATCCAGCGGGCGTATTCTTCGTCAGTTCGGTTGATGTCATAGCAGCCGACGCCGAACAGCCCAACCAAGTCCGGATCATTGGCGATCACATAATAGAAATAGTCGAGGACGTATTTCATGTCAGTCTGGGGGTGCGTATTGCAGTTCCACGTGCCAGCCGTGAGGTATCCTGACATCATCATGGCCATTTTGCTGGCAGCGTCAGGGGCGCAGCGGCGCGCGGTGCGGAGGTGCTGGTTGAGCAGCGTCATGTAGGACTTCAATTCCGCCTCATCGGCAACGCCGGTGACATACGTCTCCATCAGGAGTTTGCCAGTGCCGCGGGAAGCGTTGGAGACGCCGGCCAGGAACGGCATGTGCAGCGGCCGGCAATTCAGGTACCCTTTAGTTCCGGCCATCCAGACGTACACGGTTTTGTCAAAGTCAGCCAGGCTCCAGCAGGCCTCAGACACGGCGTTGAGAATAGTCGGCGTGCTGGAAGCAGCGATTTCGTCAAGAGCCCGTCCCGAGGTCGTCAAGGCCGGCGGCGCGGTGCGGATGCTCTCAGCCATGACGTCTGCTTTAGTCCAATTCTCGCCGGAGAAGCCGCCCGAGCCGATTAGACGTATGCCGCGTTCCTTGATTTCCTGGTCAACAGTTTTTTGTAAGTCGCTTTTCGGTATCCAAGCATACGAGCAGATGTGAGTGTTAATCGAATGCCAGAAATGGCGGCGGAAGAAGTCAAGGTCATAGCGGAAATTGACTGGGTCGTTGATTGGGACGATGGTCATGGGAAAAAGCATCAGCTGCGGCACCGTGCGGATGCTCAGGCGAGCGCCAGGCTGAGAGCCGCGGACGCGCACAACGTGCTCGCCGGCCGAGAGAAAACGCATTGCGTCAGAAGGCTCGCCTGGCCGGAAGCGGAGCATCGGCGTGTCCGAGCCATCCAAAAACGCCGCGGCTTCAGGCTGCGGCTCAGAGAAGCCGACAAAGACCCAGCCATCACGAACCAGAGAAAATGGGAACTCGCCGTCACGCAGATCAGCGCCGACGAGTTCAGACACTAAGTTGTTGAGACGCCGAGCCGGCGGCTCAGGTCTGGGCGTGATGATGCGGATGAGGTAGTCGTTGGACAGGACGACTTCGCCATTTGTACGTCGCACTAATTCCAGGCGGAGGTGGCCTGTGCCGGGCGGCAGGGCAGGCAGGGTTGCCCGCAATTCCTGGCTGATGGGCAGGCGATAGCGGAGCGGTTCGCCAAAGGCGTCAACGCCGTCGCGCCGGGTTTTGACGTGCAGGTCGAAGTCGTCCGCAGAACCGGGCAGCGGCCAGACAATGGCGATGTCAAGAGCCTGGTCGTTGACAGGAATGGCGGTCAGGGGCGGTGTGACCGGGATGATGCGGCGGATGTTTTCCAACGGCGACGTGGGCGATTGCGATTCAGCCAGAGCCCGCTCAGACATCGGCTCAATGAACGGCTGGCACAGGTCAAGGATGCTGCCCGGCTCCGGATGGGGAGCATAAATGTCAAATGTGTACAGGCCATTGCTGCTTTCGGGCATGGTGACGACTTTTTCGACTTTCACCCATTCGCCGTTGGTGTTTTCTGGAAATGGGTCGGTGCGAACATCGTTATACCAGCCTTCATTGAAAATCAGCACCGCGCTGGTACGGCTGCGGAAGTTTGAAGTTCGGACGTAAGCGCCGATGCGATAGGGCTCTTTGGCGACGAGGCGGAACCCGGGCAGCTTGAACGAGCCGTATTCAGTAAAGTCGAAGCGGACGGCGTCGCATCCGTCAATTCCTTCGCCAGGACGCTTAGTGGCGATGTTCTCGTAGGCGCCGAGGTTGACGCTCCACAAGCCCATCTCGCCCATGCTGTCACGCTGGAACCCGGGATTGGTGATGAGGTTTGCGGCTGCGGCGCTAAGGGTGGCAGCGGCTGTGATGATGAGAGCGAATTTCATGGTTGTTTCCGGTCAGTGGGTGGCTGAATGGCGATCAGGTCCTGGTAGCGGATGCCAGTGCCGCCAAAGATGTCAAGGGCGCTGCCGACCGTATAGTCAATGCGGCGCTGGCCAGCACTGGCAATGAGATCAATGTCTGCCATGCAGTGGACGCCGCCAGCGTAAGTGACTGGCAGCGGTGACCAGACGGCCAGCCGTTCGACCAAGGTCTGATCAATTCCGCTCTGTTTGCCTTCCACGTCAACAGCGTGCACCAGGAACTCTGAGCAGAATTGAGCCAGCTCAGCGAACGTCTCTTGGTTGAGAACGAGCGAGCAGATGGTTTGCCAGCGGTTGCAGGTGACGTGGTACCGGCCGTTGACTGGTCGGCAGCTCAAGTCCAAGACCAAGCGCTCGCGAGGAATGGCGGTAGCTAAGGCTCGCAGCTTGGCCGGGTCGAGTTCACCGTCAGTGAACATGTACGAAGTCACGATTACCTTGTCAGCGCCGTGGTCAAGCCAGCCAGCTGCGTTGTCAGGATTGATGCCGCCGCCGACTTGGAGATTGCCGGGATGGACAGACAACGCCGCCCGAGCAGCGGCTGTGTTGCCGGGGCCAAGCATGATGACATGGCCGCCAGTCAAGCCGTCGCGGTAGTACATGTCAGCGTAGTATTCCGGCGGTTGGGACGCGGCGAAGTTGGTCTGCAAGCCGCTGCCGTCATCACGCAGGGATGAGCCGACAATCTGCTTGACAGCGCCGTCATGTAGGTCTATGCAGGGGCGAAAGCGCATGGACGATTATTTCTCCCAGTAGGTCTTCAGCTTGTTATGAACGCGGATGGGCGCATCCTCCAGAGCCGCGGTCTGGGCCAGATAGTCTTGCACGGTCGCGGCTTCGCCCCAGAAGCGATATTCGGCAGCAGCGATGACGGCCTCAGCCAGGCAGGCGAATTCCATGTATTTCTCGCCGCGGTCAAGGTTGACATCCTGGCCGGTCTGAGTGTTGTACGCCTTCACCAGCATCAAGATTTCCGCCTTGGGAGCATAGCGGAAGACTTTGGTGATGTGCGGAAAGGCGGTGACAAAGCCGATGCCCTCGTGACCACCAGCCTTGAAATCGGCCTCAAATTGCGCCTTGGAAAGGGGTGTGTGAGACCATTCATAGCGAGCCGGATTGTCCCGGCCGA
>JAAZKI010000608.1 GCA_012799905.1 Lentisphaerota bacterium
GCGCGCTTCCGGGACACGGACGGCAGCTGGCAGCCTCTGCGAGGCGATGAATTAGCCTCCATGAACTTCTGGGGCTTTGATGCACGTCTGTTCGGCCGCCTTGAGAGCCTCTTCGTCGAATTCTTGCAGGCGAAAGGCAACGAGGAGAAGTCTGAGTTTTACATTCCAACGGTTGTTGACACCTTGATTCAGCGGCAGCAATGCCAGGTTCGGGTGCTGGAGACTGACGAGCGCTGGTTCGGCATGACTTATGCTGAAGACCGGCCGCTCGTTGTCAGCAAGATTGCTGATTTGACGGCCAGCGGCGTCTATCCGCATGGCCTTTGGAATTGACCGCCGCCGGCGCCGCTTGCCGGAATTCTGGCTTGCCAAAGATTGTTTGACCACGTCCACCATCATCACAGCAGGGATCGCATGAACGTCGACCTTCAACACCTCACCCCTCACTTTCAATTCCGCGGACCGATTGTAGCAGCCATTCCGTATGGCTCCGGTCATATCAACGACACCTACAAAGTCACGGTTGAGCAAGGCGGCCAGCCAGTCAACTACATCGTGCAAAGGGTCAATCATCGGGTCTTCCCCCAGACAGAAGAACTGATGCGGAACATCCAGCGCGTGACCGAGCATATCCGCCGCAAGCTGGCAGACATCCCCGGCAGCGATCCGAGCCGCGAGACGCTGACTTTGATCCCAACTACGGACAACAACTGCTTCTACCGGGATGAGGACGGCAATTTCTGGCGTTCGTACATCTTCATTGAAAAAGCCCGCACTTACGACATGGTCAGCAGCACGGAGCAGGCGCGGCAGGCGGCCATGGCCTTTGGAACCTTCCAAGGCATGCTCATGGACCTCCCGGACGGGCCGCTCTTCGAGACTATCCCGGACTTCCACCACACCCCGCAGCGCTTCAAACGCCTCCAGGAAGCTATCAAAGCCGACAGCAAGAACCGCGCCGCCAAAGCCGCTGCTGAAATTAACTTCGCCCTTGAACGCGGCAACAGCACCTCGGCCGTCGTCGATGGCCTGGCTGATGGCACGCTGCCCTGGCGAGTCACCCACAACGACACCAAGATTAATAACGTCATGCTCAATGACGCCGACGGCCGCGGAATCTGCGTCATTGACCTTGACACGGTCATGCCCGGCTCAGTCCTCTATGACTTCGGCGACCAGATCAGGACGACTACTGGCACCGCCGCTGAAGACGAACAAGACCTCAGCAAAGTCCAGTTCCGCCTCGATATGTTTGAAGCCCTTATCCGCGGCTACCTGGAAACTGCCGGCAGCTTCCTTAATGATGCAGAAATCAAGCTGCTGCCATTTTCCGGACGCCTGATCACCTTTGAAATCGGTCTCCGCTTCCTGACCGATTACCTTGAAGGCGATGTCTATTTCAAGACACAGCGCCCTGACCATAACCTGGACCGCTGCCGTACTCAGTTTGAAATGGTGCGGCAGATGGAGGAGAAGGCGGAAGATATGGAAAAACTCCTGGCCAGTTGCCTGAAAAACCGCTGACCGCCGCCATACATTCTCTCAGCACGACGCTTGCTGCATTCCCTAACCATCACATCCATGTCACAAGGAGGACAACCTGATGAAAATGCAATTTAACCTGGTAAAGCCGCCGACCACGCCGATCCTTGATCCTGATTTCCGGCCGCCAGTGCTGGCCAACCGCGCTTTCGCCGCTGAAGTCGCCGCCTCCGGCGCCGCCGTTCCGTTCCTGATTGCAGTCGAACGTGACCAGGGCCGCGTGTCCCGCTTTGATACACAGATTTTCGATATGCGGCACCCACGCGCCGCCGCCAACTTCTTCTACGTCGAACGTATCCTGAAATTCCTGCTTTGGCAGTTCGGCGGCTGGAAAATTACTATCCATGGCCCACTGGAACTGGTGCGCTACCTCGAATCATGCTATTCCGTGACCGGACAGCGCGCGTTTGACGCAGAATTCTGGGGCGACCAGACCTACGAGCGCGAAATGCGGATTATCCATGCCCCGACTCCGGCAGATATGCCCATCGCGGCTGATGGCGCTGGCAGCGCCGTAGCTCTTGACTGGAAGGGATGGCGTATTGGCTTTGACCTCGGCGCCAGCGACCGGAAAGTCGCTGTTGTGAAGGATGGCAAACTCGCTCTGCGGCCGGACGGCGAGCCGGTGCTCAGCGAAGAATACGTCTGGGACCCAAGGCCGCAGACCGACATCCAATGGCATTTTGACCATATCATGGAGATTTTGAAGGAAGCGGAAAAGGCGATTAAAGCCATTGATCCGAACGCCCGCGTTGAGGCTATCGGCGGCAGCTCGGCCGGCGTCTACGTCAACGGCCGAGTGCGAGTGGCGTCCCTGTTCCGGGGCATCACCCCACGCGAGCGGTTCGACCGCGAGGCAGCACCGATCTTCCAGAACATCCAGAAAGCCTGGGGCATCCCGCTGCGCCTGGAAAATGACGGCGATGTGACCGCGCTGGCCGGCTCTATCGCACTCGATGACGGCGCTGTGCTCGGCCTGGCTATGGGTTCGTCACTAGCCGGAGGCTATGTCGATGAACATCGCTCCATCAAAGGCTGGATGAATGAATTGGCGTTCGCACCGGTAGACTACAATCCGCGCGCAGCAGTTGACGAGTGGTCGCGCGACTTTGGCGTCGGAGCCAATTATTTCTCCCAGCAGGCCGTCGCTCGGCTGATTCCAGTGGCGGGCATCGATATGCCGGACATCCCGGCCAGTGCCTTCCCGCTGCGGTTGAAGCGCGTCCAAGACCTGATGGCAGACGGCGACGAACGGGCTCGGAAAATTTATGAGACCATCGGCGTCTATTTCGGCTATTCAGTGGCTCATTACTGCGATTTCTATAAGCCGGTGCGGCATATCGAAGTCCTCGGCCGCGTAGTCACCGGCGAGGGCGGAGAAGTGATCCTCAACACGGCCAAGGATATCATCAAACGCGAATTCCCCGAATTGCAGAACATCAACTTCTACGAGCCTGACGAGCGCGAAAAACGCCACGGGCAAGCCGCAGCTGCCGCTTCGCTGCCCTTGACCTGAGCCGAAGACAGAAGCGACTTAGGCACGCTGAATGCCGGCCGGACGAGGAATGACAAGAGAGGGAGAGTCCGGCCGGCGATTAAACACGTTGAAAAGGATGCAGGATATATGAATAAGCAGGAACGCGACACGTTAATCATGACGAAGTTAAACGAGGGAGTGTCGCTCTCAGACGTGCAGAAAATGCTGGCGCAGGACTATAATATCCGCATGACCTACCTCGAATTGCGCCTGCTGGCCGATGACTTGGCGGTCAACTGGGAAAAGCACGACAAGCCGAAGCCGACGCCAGCGCCCGAAGAGCAGGCCAAAACGCCCGAAGAGGACGCCGAAAGCTTCGACGATGCCGAAGACTTGGACGACGACGAGGACTTTGAGGAGGAAGCGGAAGCGGAAGAGGAAGAGGAAGAAGCCGCCGAGCCGGGCGCTACCAAGGTGACTATTGACCCGGCGCCGCGTCCCGGCATGATCCTGAGCGGCATGGTTCGTTTCGCCTCCGGCATCCGCGCCGGATGGATGATGAACCGCATGGGCCAGCTAAGCCTCGATTTGCCGGACGATGACACGCAGCCGACCCAGGAAGACATCCAAGGCTTCCAAGAGGAATTGCGGCGGGTCATGCAGCGCAAGGATGAGGAAATGCGCAAGGCCGCTAATGACGGCCGCACCAAAGTCACCATCAATCCCGTAGTGCCGGCCGGCGTCAAGATCGGAGGCAACGTCGAATTCGCTTCAGGCGCCAAGGGCGATTGGTATATCGACAATTCCGGCCGCATGGGCTTTACCCCAGCCGAGGGCTCCACGAATCCGACCCAGGAGGACGTCGGGATGTTCCAAGTCGTGCTACAGCAGGAATTGCGTAAACACGGCTATGGCGTATAAGGGCGAGGAGCCGTTGTTTTATCCGCAGATTACGCTGATGGCGCAGATTTTCAGAACACACCCTAAAAAATCTGCGTAATCTGCGCCATCTGCGGATGAATTTTTTCAGCCCCCGCCCTGTTTCAACATCGCGCGCAATTCCTCTTCCCCGATGACGCGGACGCCGAGCTGCGCGGCCTTTTCCGTTTTACGTGCGCCGACATTAGCGCCCGCCACGAGATAGTTCGTATTTCGACTGACGGCTGAAGACACCGTGCCCCCCGCGGCACGGATTTTAGCGGCGACCGCTTCACGCTCTTCGCTGAGCGTCCCCGTGATCACAAAGGTCTTGCCAGCCAATGGCGCTGTCCCGGCTGCTTCAGCTGTTCCGGCCGTGTCCGCCGTCACCCCCGTACCGAGTGGATTGATGCCCAGTGCGTCAAGCCGCTGGAGCAGTTCTTTGCCAGTCTCGCTGGCGAAGAAATCGACGATGTTCCGGGCTGTCTTCGGGCCGATCACCGTAGTCACATAAACGCCGTTGCTGCCAAGTTTGA
>JAAZKI010000473.1 GCA_012799905.1 Lentisphaerota bacterium
ATGGACATGAGCAACGCCTACGCCAAGTGGGTGGGGGACAACCTTCTCAACGCGACGGTGGTCTATGACCACTTCCACGTCATTCAGCTGATGAACCGGAAGCTGGATCAGATACGCAGGAAAGTCCAGGGCAGGATGGAGGGGGAAGCCCATCAGCGGCTGAAGGGGAAGCGCTGGCTGCTCCTGCACAAGGCCGACAACCTCACGGATGACAAAAGGCTCGAGGTGGAGGAGCTCCGGCATGTCTCCCAGGACCTCCATGACGCCTGGACGTTGAAGGAGTATCTGATCAAAATCTATCAATTGGCCGATGACGAGAACGAGGCGCGGCAGCTGCTGGCCACGTGAGCAGGCATTTGCCGGCGCATGTATATCCCGGAGCTGAATACGATGGGAAGGGCCGTGGAAGGGCATCTGGATGGAATCTGCGCCTATTGGAAGTTTGACCGGTTAACCAACGCAGCCTCCGAGGGGTTCAACAACAAGATACGGCACCTGATTGCACAAGCCTACGGATATCGTGACTATGAGTACTTAAAACTGAAAGTTTATGAATTGCCGTCCATGGTGCTAACCAAGCGAATGCTGAGTTCCTGCTCAAAATGACCATGTTTTTTCGCAAAATCCGGAAGAGCCCTAAGTTGCCAATTCCTGTCTATGATTTTGTCCATGCGTTCTAATAAAAAGGAAACGAAAAATGAATAAATTCAACAACAAATTTGACTGTTTGGAAACATTGAAAACAATAAATCCAAATTGTGAAGAAATTTTAACCATGAAACAAGAAATCATAATATCTTTGTTTTGCGAATGCGTTGCTCTATATAATATAGAACGAAAAAAAATGTTTTCTCTGTTTTATTTTATTCAATTTCAAGGCCAAATGATGACATTACAATAACATATTTGGATGTTTTCCTCGAAGGATTATATCCTGCAAATACAGGAATAAAACAACTAGACAATATGTCAAATATCTTTTTCTCAATGCTTACAAAAAAGGAGAGTTGTATAGTACTAGAGTCTTTAAAAACTCTGTTTTCCATTACAAATAGGCTTGAAGACAACTTTGCAAGGAAATTACTTTCTTTTTGGGAAACATTATCTAATTTCAATTTGCATTCAAGATGATTGCAATTGTGATGCTATCTGCACAGAGCCATAATCATAAGGATAAATATAGAGATGATTGATGCAATAAAAATTACAAAATTGCTCCGCATACGGAGGTTCGTTGCAAGACTTTGCTTTTATCTTTTTTTGTTATCCATAGGTATTGTCTTAGGTACTGTCTTAACTTCGGAAGGTTGCATTTGGGGAAGGTCGCATATATACGGTATAGATAGGTCGTTGACTGGTCATGTAATAAGCATTTCACTTGGGTATCATGACAAAGATTCTTTCATTCTGGATGGCCCGTATGTCATTTTTTTGGAAAACGGTGGGCAAATCGAATATTTGATGAAAAATAACAAACGAAACGGTCAGGCTGTCAAGCGATTGCCAAATGGCGAAATTGAGGACACGATTTTTTTCCAGGACGACATGGAAGTAAAAAAGTAGGTTCTCCCGGTATTTGGGCAAAAGATAAAGTTTCACTTTCTGCCGTGTTGTAGAGAGGTGTCAGGACGCGTTCAGGGGGGGGGCCGCCATACTTTGGAAATCGGTTTTTGGCGGCGAGTCCACAGAGACTCTTAAGGCGAGCCATTACTTTTGGTCGGGAACGGCGAAAACTTGGACATTCATTGCGGAGCCGGTCTTTGCGGTCAGTGAGAGTTTGTTTTCGCCTGCTTTCAGTTTCAGGGCATTTGTCGCCTCAGTCACTTTGAAAGTTCGAATCGCCTTAGTTCCGTCAGTCCACACGGTTCCATTGCCGTTTTCGTCTATGAGCAATGCTTCGCCTCGTGCCAGTTTTTCGGGCACAGCAATCTTCGCGCCGTTCAGTGTCAGTTCAATGCCAGTCAAGTCCTGTTCGGCGACTTTGGGCAGGTTCAGGGCGCACAAATCCGCTAAATGCACTACGCATTCACGATTCAGCGGCAGCTTGTTAAACAACACCACAAAATATTCAACCTTGCTCCAATCAAAGCCAGACGATGCATCGGACATGGGCAACACCAGCCGCTTCCAGCCTGACATTCTCACCGGGACGATCCAATCGGCATATTTGCCGTTCACATCCCAGAACTGGATTCTCACATCCTCGCCTTGATTGTCTCCATGCAACCAAAGGGAAATCACGCTTGCCTGGGACAGGTCCAAGGGCTTGGCGAACGTACGTCCCTTGGCAGCCCAGTTCCCATTGGCAGTCGCTTTCGCCGCATAACGCATCGCAGAGCCATGTTCGCGATACTCCGCGGGAGACAAACTGACGGATTGGGACACGCCCGGAGACACGACGCCTTGCTCCGTGATTGACTTGCCCGAGCCCGAAACACATTTCTGGTACGTGTTCGCAGCACCCTCGGCAAAGCCGTCCACGGACTGGAAATTCTCCACGTTCAACTCGAATTGCGGCTTGGCGGCCAGGTCAAACTTGGAACCGTCAGCCAGGCTGCGAATCAACACTGCCGCTGAGCGTTCCTTGCCATCCAGCCAGGGCGCCTGGCTAGACCAGGAGGTTTGAGCGCCGCTAAGGGCGTCCAAATCACGCGGCGAATCAAAGGGAACCAACTGTGAAAGACCACTCATCACCCGCAGTGCGCCGCGATCGCCGCGACGGCATTGCAATTCATCCGATGGAAGCTCAAACGCTGACTTCAATTCGATTTCGTGGACAATGTCGCCCTGCGTGAAAACAGTTAAATCGACCCGATTTGACAATCCGGCGGCGCGTCGGCTTGAAAACGCCACGCGGTAGTCGCCCTGGGGAAGCTCCAGCACACCCTCAGTGCGCCCCGTCGCCAACACGCCACCATTCGCCTCGTACAACACATACTGACCTTCGGGAGAAATTTCCACATAGTCGTCGGGCCGCATCCTGACTGGCACCATGTAGGAAGTTTCGCCAACGGCGAGACGCGGATTTTCGACCGGATACGGCCGCTCTGCCAATGCCTCCAGGCGACCGATCTTCACCACGCCCTCGGATTGGGCAGGAAGCCCGTTCAAGTACAACTTCACCGCAGTGACTTGATGATACGGATACCTGCGATACATCGGGGCAGTCATCCGGTAGGGCCAGGAATAATGGTAGAATCGCTCCGTCTCAGGACGGTCCAGGACAAACCTGCGCCAGCCCGTAAACGACAGGTCAATGTAGTGCTCGCGAACGGAGCCTGCGCTTTCCGTGCTTCCAAGCTGAACATTCATGATTCCCCCGCGGCCATCAGAATGAACCCACAGCCCTAAGTGACGATGGCCAAGCAAATTCATTGCTGGAGACAGGGGTTTTGTCGCGCACAGCCACGATGACTTGTCTTTCCCCTCGTTCTTGCTGCGGATTTCCAGGATTGCCGACCCGTCAGGCGCCGTACCTTCCCCGCGCATCAGCTCCATCTTCAACATTCCGTTTGCGGTGTTCACCTCGGAAAATTCTGTTCCCTGGGCAAAATCCGCCAGGATCAGCGATTGTGCGTCGCCTTTTTCTTCCACGAAGCTCATAGCCTTGAGGCGTATAAGCGGGCGTTGCTTGCCAAATGGATTGGTCAGTTGAAGGTCAGACGTGCCCATCTCGCCTTCACGCAGCACAGCGTGCTGGGTCTTGTGATTTGGGCGCAATTGCCAGCGCTTTCCGCCGCTGCCTTCAACCAAGTCCAAGGTATGACGAACGCTGGGCTGCCACATCGTGCTGCGGATGGACTCGGGGACGCTACCCTCACGCTTCAACTGATCCGTCAATTTAATGATTGCAAGCATCTCAGGCTTCCGTTTATTCGTGTAATAACTCCCGTAAGGAGCGTGGAACGAAAACGGGGAGTTCCCAGCGACCGCTTTCAGGCAGATCAGCATCAACTCGTCAGGAGTCACCGCGCATACAGACGGCGAATGGGCATGGGCGGCGAACCAGCCCGTGTCACCGACCAGGAAGTTCTTGGCGTGTCTTATCGGATTCGTGCCTTTGTAGCGCAGTGAAAATTCGTCTCGCCCGTGGGTGATGGGATCGTAGTTCGGCGCTCCGCGGGTGATGGCATGCCAGGACAAGTTGGTGTACAGGTTGTTGCCTCCCAGGAAGACGGGCTTCTTCAGGCGTCTCTGGAACGCCAAGGCGAACTTACCCACGTTCCGCCAACGAGGCGGATTTTTGGACCATTCCTCGCCAGCGTCGAAATACGCCATGTCAGCGCCGGTTTCATTGAACACGTAGGCGAGATTATCGACAATTTCTTCGAACATCGTGCTCTCAATGTCAGGAGTATATTTGGTATGTCCCCAAACGGGAAAGCAATTCACCAGGACGCCCACGGCGGAACCCTTTGGGTGCGCCTTTTTCAGTGTTCCGTAAAGCCCACGCTCGCAACCTGTTAAGCGGTTGCCGTCCTTGCCTGAATACTTGACCACCTCGCCGTCCAGATTCAAGTCGCCATTTTCCGGCCATTGCGACAAATCGCCGGCAACGACAAGTTCCACGGCATCAGCAGCCATATCCTGCTCCAGCACGCTCTTGTGGCTTTGCAGCAAGCGGCTGTCAGCCTTGGGCGACACGTACGGATCACGCATGCCGAGACGACCTCCCCAGCCAACCATCCCCTGCATCGCGTGCAAGCCGACCTGGAGACCCGCGTCGTGGATTTTCTTGCAGACTCGCTTCAGGCTTTCTATGCCATCCGGATATAGCTTCCGATTAGGCTCATACGTCGGAGTTGATTCCCACCATCCATCCGATATTTCGATGCAGCCAAATCCGCCCCGCGCAAATTCGATCACCTCATCGACATTTGCTTCAGTCACTCCGAAGGCCATCATATACGAGGCGAAACGACCCGGGTGGCGACGCAGCCACATTCCGTCACGAACAGGATGGAACAAGTCTTGTTCGATTTCAACGACTTCGATGGTATCAAGCAGCGACTCGCTGGGCACTATTGCCAGCGCCGCTTTTGCGCCAGGCATTCCGTATTCCTGATATGCGGTCGCAGTCAAGCCCAGGCCTTTGGCCATGCTGCTCGCGGCATTCGTCTTGTCGTTGCATGACAGCAATACTGCCGAAACGCCGTCACCTGAAGCCGTGTTCAGCAAGCCGCCGTAATTTGAAGACAGGCCTAGCCGCATATTCAGGAAACAAATCTCGCTGACCTCCGGGCCGCGGACATCCGTCACTAGGAAGGTAAAATACGAGTCATAGCACCTGAACAAGACGTCCATCGAATAATCTGGTTCAGCAAATACGCAAGTCAGGCGATTGCCAACACCGCGTTCCACACCGATGAGCGGCAACCAACCGTGCTTGTCGGTTTTCATCCTGAAAAATACACCACCTGAACCCAGAATTGGCTTTTCTTCGGGAAGTTTCGCGACTGCCTCGACCAATTCACCCTTGGCTGACAATACCAGGCGGCAATGACGATTTTCAATCACGATCGGTTCAGTCTTCGCAAAGGCCGGCGTTTCAACTAGCTC
Organism: Lentisphaerota bacterium; assembly: GCA_012799905.1. Lineage (GTDB taxonomy): Bacteria > Verrucomicrobiota > Lentisphaeria > Oligosphaerales > Oligosphaeraceae > JAAZKI01. The sequence continues at coordinate 5,560 of JAAZKI010000473.1, forward strand.
TACTTGCAAGTCGTCAATCTCAAACGTATCGTCGGGGCCACCTGATACGCAAGCAAACAAACACACTTTCTGAGTTTCAGACGGCTCAGCCATAAACCAGAACGACACATTGCGCCATTCTGGACAGGGAGACGACAAGACGAAGTCCTGCTTTGCCACCACATTCCCCGTCGGCGGATAGCGATAGAACCCTATTGCACCTTTGGTGCCCTTCACCTTTGCCGACACCTTGTACCACTGGTAGTTTTTGAACCACGATGCAAACTGGTATACGTGCCCGCCACGTTTCAAGTCGTTGCCAGACAGCTTCAAATGATATCCGCCCTCTGCTGAGGGTATCATCTCCAGCTTGCCGGTCAGGGTGGGATTCAAAACCCAGCCCTTGGGCTTCAAGGTAGGCGTGCCAGACACCTCCCAGACGCCATAGCCTTGATTGCTGGTGGCGCGAACTCCGCATGGCTCAACTTGGCTAAAGTCGCCGTTGACAACAAGTTGAGCCGAAGCAGCCGCAGACATCGCTAATGCGCAACATAATAAGACCGCTACCATAAGTAAGTCCTCCAATTTGTCAGTGATTGTCATTTTGGGTAAGGTGCAAGATCTTGTGATAGAAAGAGAGATTTGGCACAGCGGTTTTGTTTGTTAGACGTTCGGTAGTGCCCCTACTGGGCACCACTTTTGAGGTATGCCTTCCCCCAGGCTAAAGCCTGGGGTTAAGCATGGTTAAGCGCCTACGGTGCAAAGGAATGCGACTATAAGCATGGTGCATCTGTGCCGGCTGGAAGCCTGTGGAAGCCTGCGTAAGACACGTGTCTTCGCACCGACGTCCACTCCAGTCCACTCCAGTCCACGTCCACTCTCCATTAATGTCCACTAAAGTCCATTGTTCATCGTCTACTAACGTCAACTAAAGTCCACTAAAGTCCATTGTCCACTGTCCACTAAAGCGCTTTACCCGGGGTGCCTGGCGCCGTAGATTGCCGGAGTTCCGAGTATCAATCGGTGACCAATACTACAAACATTCATCAGTAGAGTAACTCCGGGGGTTACCCGGAGTCCTCGTCGAACCGTGCGTACAGATTTCCAGTACACGGCTCTCCCTACGTTCTCGGTGCAAGACATTATACGGTGCAATCAGC
>JAAZKI010000391.1 GCA_012799905.1 Lentisphaerota bacterium
ATTCCAAGCTCAACTCGCCCCTCGCCCCTCGCCAACCGTCCACTGCCCTTAAGCGGTAATGTATTCCAAGCTCAACTCGCCCCTCGCCCCTCGCCCCTCGCCCCTAGAAAAAGCCCCTCGCCCCTTATCTTTGGTCATCTTCTCGCGTTCCATTCCTGAGTGGCGTATTTGGTGTCGCGCCGAAGGGCGATGTCTTGCAGCAATGCGTCCGTCGGGATGAAGGGGACAGTGTCGATGTTGAGGACAGTGCCAAAGGCGTGGTGCAGCGCTTGGGCCAGGCGTGGCCGGGGATAGGGCAGGGGGCCGCCGAAGTGGATGCTGCCCTGATGCAGAAGGCCGTGCACCGTGCGCCGCTGGGCGCTGCCGGCAATCTTGACGCCGTTGAGAAGGACGTCGTATTTGGTCGGATTTTGGAAACAGACCATGGTCAGACGGTCAACCGAGTGCGGGATGTCCGCATCGGCCAAGTCAGCCATACAAGAGAGTTCAGCCAGGCCGGCTTGCACGGCCTGGTTGATTCGGTCATAGCTTTGCACTCGGTCCAGGTTCATCAGCCAGTGGCCAGTCGGGACGACGACCGTGTAGGTGAAGTCATGGTCATGATAGACGACACCGCCGCCAGTTGGACGGCGCACAACGGCAAAGCCAGCCGGCGCCGCATCCAAGCGCTGTACATAGCCGATGCTGACAGCCAGGCAATCCCAGCCATAAAAACGCAGCAACGGCCGGCCGCGCTCCTGGGATGACTCCAGCAGCACCTCGTCCGCAGCCATGTTGAAGGCTGGGTCGTGGCAGCCGTCATCCCAGAAGTCCCATGTTTCCAATGTGGTTGAAGTCATGGCGGCCTCAGCGGATTCAGAATTCGAAGGTCGAGTCAGCCAGGCGCGTTTTCACTTCTTGCAGGACGCGCTCTTCTTCCGCCAAAGTGGGAGCGACAAAGGTGGCGCTGAAGCGGACAAAGTGGCCGACGTCATCCCAGGGCACGGTGCTGATCAGTTTTTCAGTGATCATCCACTGGCTGAAATCTTCCGCGTTGGCAAAGCGCCGGCCGCCCTTAATGCCTTTGGGGATAGCGACAAAGAGGAAGAATGAGCCTTCCGGCATAGTGGCGTCAAAGCCGATTTCCTTGAGGGTCTCGACGAGGGCGGCGAGCCGGCGGCGGTACTTTTCGCAAATTTTCGGGGTGATGTTTTTCTGGTTAGCGAGGGCTTTGGCGGCTGCCTTTTGGATAGCCAGGAATTGGCCGCTGTCAGCATTATCTTTGACCGTAGCGAAAGCGCGTATAGCGTCGGCATTGCCGCAGACCCAGCCTAGGCGCCAGCCGGTCATGTTGAAGCCCTTGGACATGCTGTGCAGCTCCACGGCGACGTCCCGGCCGCCGGGGCGAGACAGGATGCTGAGCGGCTTGCCAGTGAAATTGAGCGGCGCATACGGCGCGTCGACGACCAGCAGGAAGTCATTGGCCTTGGCAAAGGCGATGGCGCGGTCGTAGAATTCCGGCGTGGCCGAGGCGCCGGTCGGGTTGTTGGGATAATTCAGGTAGATCAACTTGCCGCGGCGGCGTTGCTCTGGAGTCAGAGCCTCAAGGTCGGGCAGAAAGCCGTTTTCTTTTTTCAGGGGCAGGTTGACCACCTCGCCGCCGAGGTGTTTGGTCCAGGTTCCGAGGACCGGATAGCCGGGGACGGTCACGACGGAGATGTCGCCGGGGTTGATAAAGCAGGTCGGCAGCAGGGTCAGCGCCGATTTGCTGCCGATGCTGTGGATGATTTCTGTTTCCGTGTCCAGGTCGACGCCGTAGAGTTCCTGCATATACTGTTTGACCGCAGCGCGGAAGTCAGCGCCGCCATTGTCAGCGTAAAAGCGGTTTTCGATTTTATCGGCTTCCTCTGCCAAGGCGGCGACGACTTCGGGGAAGGCCTTGTCATCCGGCTCGCCAACGCCCATGTCAATCAGTTCGACATCAGGGTTGGCCCGCTTGGCTGCGGCCTTGGCCCGCTTGATTTTTTCAAACTTGTAGATGGTAGTGTCTTTGCCGAAGTTGGCGCCGCCGATGCGGTCGGCGAACATTTTTTGCAGATAAGAATCCATGTGCATGTCCTTATGTCTGGGGGGTTGGGCGTTTTGCTGCCGGATCAGGCGCCGCAGCATTTTTTATGTTTTTTGCCGCTGCCGCAGGGGCAGGGGTCATTACGACCGATTTTTGGTTCTGTGCGGGTTTTGGGCTGGCCGCGCTCTGGCAGTTCGGCGTCGAACTCCTCGGGCGGGGCGAAAAGGCCATCGGTTTCGGCATCAACGTCAGTGAGGTGGCCGCGGTGTTCTTTGCGGAAGATGTCACGGAAGCGCTGGCTGCCGGCTTGGAAGAGGCTGGTGATGATGCGCCGGGCAAAGGTGGTCTGGTCCTGGAGCAGTCCGCTGTCAAGCATCTTGTTGATCAGGAGGCGGAGCTGGTTGCCGCCGATGACTGCGGCGTTGATGGCGGTGGCCATCCAGAGGCGTGGGGCGTCCTGGTGTTTTCCTTCGATGGCGGTGGTGAGCAGTCTGCGGTATTCCTCCACGACCAATTTTTCTTCAATGGCGTTTTCCTGGAGGAGGAAAGGGTAGGTCAGGAGGGCCTGTTCGCGCACTTCCGTGGCCAGGCCGCGGTTCAGGATCAGGTCGCTGATGACTGTGACCTCGTTCGGGTTGAGCAAGGCGGCGAAGAAGCGGTGCAAGCTGCGCACAAGCCAGTCGGTTTCGGTTAAGGGCTGGCTGAACTCAGGCTGGGAGACGAGCCGGAGCAAGTCGGGCCCGGCCTGCTGGTCGCGGCGATAGGACAAGTAGAGCAGCGCGCAGCTCAATTCATGGCGGGCGGCTTCTTCGGCCAGGAGTCCCGGGTTGTCAGCGCAGGTTCGCAAAACTTCCCGGCAGCAGAGGTCTGCTTCGGCGACGTTGGCCCGGCAGTGCGTCATCGCGGCGCGAATGGATTCAGGGGTGAATTGGCGGAAGCCCGCCAGAACAGATGCGTTGTCCATATTCGGATGCTGGTGAAAAGTGAGTGATGGATAAGAAGATCAGCAGGGTGGCGCCGCAGCGCGTGGTGATTCTGCGGCCGGGGGATGTCGACTTGCGGTTACGGTATTTCAAGTTCAATGGGCGCTTCGGTCAGGTTCTCATAGCCTTCCGGAGTGATGACAGCGACATCTTCCAGGCGGACGCCGCCCCATTCGGGATAGTACAGCCCAGGCTCTACGGTGACGATGTTGCCGACCAGGAGCGGAGTGGCGGCGGCGCTCGACAAGGACGGGGCTTCATGCACTTCCAGGCCGATGCCATGGCCTGTACTGTGGAAGAATCCGTGCGGCGGCTTGGCCTCCGTGTCGGTCGGAAAGCCATCAGCGTCAAATATCTCCGTGACGGCTTTATGGACCTCTGCACCGGTGACGCCGGGCCGGAGCATGGCCAGGGCGGCCTGCTGGGCTTTGTAGACGGAGTCAAAAGCGCGGCGAACGATTTCTGGCGCTTTGCCTTTGACTACGGTGCGGGTCAGGTCGCCGCAATAGCCGGTCGCATCGTCCCGCGGGAAGATGTCCAGCGTGATTGGCGTGTTTGCCTGGATGGGGCCGTAGCCTTGTTGGTGCGGGTCAGCAGCTTGCTGGCCGTGGGCGGCGATCGTGTGGGACGATGTGCCGCCACGGCGCGCGATTTCAGCGGCGATTTCGCCCTGGAGAGTTTCTGCCAAGAGGGGCTGTCCTTGCAAGAGCAAAACCCCGTCCCGACCGATTTTCGCCTGTCGGAGAATATCAAGGGCGCGGGCAAGGCCTTGTTCGGCAAGGCGGACGCCGTTGCGGACGTATTTGATTTCCTGGGCGCTTTTGCAAGCCCGGCCCGGGCTGAAGTCCGATTTTGGGGTGAGCGTGAGGCCGCGCTTGCTCAGCTCGGTTGCCAAGCCATACGGGAAGTACGTGGGCACTTCCCAGGCGTTGACTTGCAGATGGCGAGCCATCGCGACGATGTAGTTTACCATCTTGCGTCGAACTGGGCCGCGGCGCATGCCCCATTGCCGAGCCGCCTCGGGAAGGGACATGACCTGGATGCTAGGATGGCATTGCTTGACGGCGCGGCCGACTTCGAGAACGCTGACGACAACCGTGCTCTGATCCTCGACCGAATACCACAAAAATGGGTCCGGAGCCGAAAAACCAGTCTCATAAAGAAGGTCAGCGCAGCGTTCGCTGGCAGCATATATAAAACGGCCTTTGATTTTTTTTCTACTCATGGAAAATCCATTGTCGCAACTTGTGGGCTGGAAGATGAGGGCGGTTAGGGAACGTTATTGGAGATCGGGGTTGAGTCGTTCGAACAGCCGGGAAAAGTCTTCTGAGCCATACTTCAGGAGGCGGGAGCCGCGGGCGATTTTGCCGAGGCTGACGCCGAGGTTCCGGCTGATTTCGCGTTGCGTGTAGCCTTGGCGCAGTTGCCTGAGCAGGTGCCAACGCAGGTGCAGCACCTCAAGCTCCGAGGGCGTCAGCAGTCCTTCCAGGAGGACTTCTAACTCATGCTGATCCCTGGCCTGGCCGATGATTCCGGCGAGTTCCTGCACCCATGGCTTGATTTTCGGGTCCTGGGTCATCATGTTTCCTTTGGCTGAAAACGGATGGTTGACAAGGTTGAAGAGCAAGTCGATTCAGGATATGGCGCCAGCCAGCAGGCGGCCGCGCTGTTTCGGCGGCGCTACTCAGGAAATCGGTAAGCGAGCCAGCAGGCGAGACCCGGCCTAGGTGCGCCTGCTGTTGCGTCGGCGCTGCCAGGCCTTGCCCTGCAAAAGCCTGAGACGGTCGCCGACAGGGAGACGCCGCTGAGAGCCAGTTTCCAGCGCCAGCCTACATCGTCTGCGCAGAGGTCGTTTTCGCTGACTTGTTGCATGGTCTGCTCTGGGGTCAGACCCATGCAGTTGCTCGTGGTCGCGCTCTCGCTTGCAATTAAAGCGGCGGGAGTGGCCATGGCGATACTTGTCCTTATTTTGCGTAGTCGATGGCGCGGGTCTCGCGAATGACGGAGACGCGCACCTGGCCGGGATAGCGCATTTCTTTTTCGATCCGCTCGGCCATTTCCCGAGCCAGAACCGCAGCCCGATCCTCGCTGATCTTCTCCGGCTGCACGATGACGCGCAACTCGCGCCCAGCCTGGATGGCAAAGCAGGTCTCCACCCCGTCAAACGAATTGCCGATGGTCTCCAGCTGCTCCAGGCGCTTCAAATACAACTCGGTCGTCTCAGAACGCGCGCCGGGACGGCTGGCGCTGAGCGTGTCGCAAATCTGCACTAGGATGGCCATCAGAGACGTCTTTTCGACTTCCTCATGATGCGCAGCGACCGCGTTGACGATGTCTTCCTCTTCGCCGGCGCGCTTGAGCAGATCAGCGCCGATGGCGGCGTGGGTGCCTTCGACTTCATGGTCAACAGCCTTGCCGATGTCGTGCAGCAGTCCGGCTCGGCGGGCCTTGCGTTCGTCCAGGCCGAGTTGGGCGGCGATGACGCCCATCATGCTGGCTACTTCAATGGAGTGCATCAGCACGTTCTGGGAGAAGCTGTAGCGGTATTTCAGACGGCCGAGCAGCTGGACGATGTTCTGGCGGAGGCGGGTGACGCCCAGCTGGGTGACGGCGTCTTGCCCGGCCTTGGCGACTTCGGCTTCAACGTCCCGACGTACTTTGGCGACGATTTCCTCGACGCGGGCCGGGTGGATGCGGCCATCGGCGACCAGGCGTTCCATGGTGATGCGGGCGATTTCGCGGCGGATTGGGTCAAAGCAGGAGATGACGACGGCTTCGGGAGTGTCGTCAATAAGCACGTTGACGCCGGTGGCAGCTTCAATGGTGCGGATATTGCGGCCTTCGCGGCCGATGATGCGGCCTTTCATTTCTTCATTCGGCAGGGGAATCGTCGAAGTAGTGCGTTCATAGGTGCAGTCGCCAGCATAACGCTGCATGGCGGTGATCATGATTTCCTGGGCGTCTTCGAGCAGGCGCTGCTTGTTTTCCTCCTGGAAGCGCCGGATCAGGACGCCGCGCTCCGCCTCCAGGGATTCAGTCAGGCGCTGCAAGAGCAGTTCGCGGGCTTCCTCCTGCGACAGGCCGGCCACTTTTTCCAGCTCCTGCACTTGCTGGTTGATTTTGGCGTCGAGGGCGTCTTGCTTGGTCTTCAGGGATTCAGCCTCAACGCGCAGGTTCCGGTCGCGGTTATCGAGTTCTTCCGAGCGTTTCTCCAGGGTCTCCAGTTTTTTGTCGACATTGTCTTCTTTCTGGGTGAGGCGTTCCTCGATTTTCTGGAGTTCCTTGCGGCGTTGGCGGGTGGACTGTTCAAATTCATCCCGCGAGGCGATCAGTTCCTCTTTGGCTTTGAGGCGTGCTTCCTTGACGATGTTTTCGGCTTCCAAGGAGGCTTTTTGCTTGAGCAGTTCGGCTTCCTCGCCAGTTTGTCTAAGGATGTCGTCTTCGATGCGGGCGCGGTTTTTGTCCTGGATATTCTTGACGAACAGGACAGCGCAGAGGATGGCGAGGATGACGACGATGATGCCAAGGGATGGCAGGAGGCATGATCCTCCACTCGCCGCTAGCGGTAGGAGGATACAGTTGAATACATCAACAGAATGCATACAGGACACTTCCTTTCTGGACCCCAAATGGTCTTTTCTCATTCACAGACAATCAGTTGTGATTCCGTGACGAGCATGTCCATCCTGATGTCATGCGGGTCGGTCGACATAGCGTCAACGATTTGACAGTCGTTAGCCACGCCGATTTTGGCGCCTTCTGCGCCGGCTAAGAGCCGGTCGTAGAAGCCTGCACCGCGGCCGAGCCGTCGCCCATCCCGAGTGAATGCCACTCCGGGAATGAGCCACGCATGGACCAGTTCCTTACCATAGGGCGGATGGATTTTGGGGAGTTCAGGAAGGGGTTCGCGAATAGCGTAATGGCCGATGACCAGCTGCGTCGAGAGATCGGTCACAGCAGCCAAGCTGTACACGCCAGTTGTCTGGTCGAAGACAGGAAGATACAAGTCACCTCCTGCGGCTAACCAGGCGGCCAGCCAGCCGGTCAGGTCGGGTTCACGCCCACAGGCCATGAATCCGGCAACGCCGCTTTGGGGCCGCAGAATAGCCAGTTCCTCAAACCGTCTGGCAATCGCTTTGCCTGCGGTTGCGGGGTCAGGCCAGGCTGATGCCGGGAGACGCCGCAATGAGGCTCGGAGCAACTCCTTTTCGGTTTGGATTTGCCGGTCGTTCACCTGTATCCTCAAGAAACACGCATTTCAACCAACAGCTTCGCGTCAAAGTCCTGCTTGAATTCTCCGTGCACGCATGTCCTTCACGGGAATCACGTTTTAGGTTTGACGCTGACTGGCGGCGCCGGGAAAAAGGCAGTCTATCTGGCCTGTTCAGGCAGAAGACCTGTCTACGGCGGCCGCCCTCAGAGCAGGAACTGTGCACAACCCGGGAGGGGGAGAAAGGCTTAAAGGCTTTAATCAAAACAAATTATGTAAAAATCCCCGGTGCTGTCCCGATCATGCTTTCAAGGCGGCGCTTTTTTCCGTCTTCGCTGTCGACGTCATTCCTTAGCGCAATAAATGCAAAAACGCGCTCCTTTCGGAGCCTTATGTTTACATTATGACATTTTAGTTAACTTTCAATCTGAAACCCTAATGATTTCGCCTAAAAAGAGGTGTTTTTATCGCCAGCGCCGGAAAAAACTCTGCCAGGAGAGTTTTTTGGCAAAAAAAATCGCTTGGGCTGTTACGTCGCCGTTTTCGCGGCCTGCTTACTGGCGCTTGTACTACTATCCGCCAATTTCTTGTTTTTTGGGAGAAAGATTTTCCTCAAAACGGCGTTTATGTGTCACCCCTGGCGGGGCTCATAATTATTGTACGCCTCACCCAGGGCTTCGCTACGCTCACCCTGGGCTTTTATGTTGCTGGCCCTTTGGGCCGCCAGTACGAGGCACAGCAGCCGCAGTCCACAACGTCCACTAAAGTCCACCACGTCCACAACAGCCGCAAAGTGGCAAAAGCCCGGGGGGCGACACATAGAAGCCCAGGGTAAGCCGGGCCGCCAGGCCCGGCGCAGCCCTGGGGGAGATGGCATAGATTTGGAGCCCCGCTAGGGGTGACACATACATTAAGTTGTGGACGCTATGGTTCACCCTAAGAACGGCGTGGACGGTGTGGACAGCGTGGACAGCAGTTGCCTTAATTTGGCGCTTTTAGCGTTTTTACCGCTACACCGGATACCCTAAAAATCTTAGTGCCCTCCTTGGCGTTCTTGGCGTCTTGGCGGTTAAAAATCGGTTGTGGACGGGTAGTCCACCCCCCCCTTTAGGGGGTCAATGGCTGTCACCGTTGCCCAGCCGTTGGTAGAGAGCAGTCAGGCAGTCAATTTGCACGTTCAAGCGGAAGTTTTTTTTGACCAGCACTGCACCCAGTTGGGCTCGTCGTCGTCGTTCGTCTTGGCTCTGAAGGGCGGCTGCCAGCTGTCGAGCCAGGTCTTGCTCATCGCCGACTTGGAAAGTCCATAGGCACTCGTGCAATTCTGGCCGCGGCAGATTGGCCGGGATGCCGCTGACGAGCAGGGGCACTTCAGCAGCGAGGGTTTCCAGCAGGGCATAGGACAATCCTTCGTAGCGGGAGGGAATGGCGGCCAAGTCAAAGCCCCGCAGCAGGCGGTGCAAGTTAGGCATTAAGCCGGCAAAATGGACGACAGCAGTCAGTTTTTCGTTGAGGACCAGTTGGCGCAGCGCCTGTTCCTCGGGGCCGGTTCCGTAGAGGAGAATGCGGAAATTCGGCGGCAGTCCCGAGGGCGTTCGCCGAAGCGCGGCAAGCGCCTTGATCAGGCAGTCGAGGTTTTTTTGCTTAGCCAGGCGGCAAGGCACGCCAAGGACTATGCTGTCGGGCGGCACATGCAGACGTTTGCGAGCCTCAGTCCTGTCCAGCAGGGTTTCAGTGAAATCATCAGGAAGTCCATTTTCGCAGACCAGGCATTGGTTGGCTGGGAGTCCCAGGAGCATGGCGTCGTCGTATTCGGCATGGGAGACCAGGGCGTAGCAGTCTGTCCACCCGGCCAGGCGCTGTTCGCCGAATTTCAGGGCGAGTTGTTGTCCGGTGTGGTTGGGCGTCAGTCCAAAGGCATGCGGGGAATAGACGATGGCGGGCGGCCTGTTCCGCCGGAGCGCCAGGCGTCCGGCCAGACCGGCTCGGGTGGCATGCAGGTGCAGGATGCGCGGTTGCCATTGTTGAACCAGCTTGCGCAGTCGCATGGTCGCTGTCAGCAGGTTGGCGCCGGGCGCGAACGCCAGTGCCGACAGCCGTCCGGCCGCGGACTGTTCCTCTGCCAACGCACGGAAGCCATCCTCCAGGCGTTGACCAAAGGCGAACAGGCCGCAGGTCAGGCCGCGTTGGCTAAGCGCCGGCAAGACCAGTCCGAGATGACGGGCGACGCCGCCTCCGCCGGCTTCGGTTACATGCAGGACATCAATCCGAGGTGTGGTCGCTGAGGTCATGGCTATTCACTTCAACCGGCTGGCATGACGTCGGCTTTGCCCCCAAAACGCTTTCAGGACGCATAGCCGCGCTGCGTGAAATTAGGGCGCTCGCCTGCCTGCCAAGCCCTCCTGGCAAGAAAAAATCGCTCAAAAGAAACATTTGTTTCAAATAAATGTTTTTATTTTGAGTTTATTGGTTGTAGGATTGCGTCGGGAATATTATAATGTAAAGGAAAGGTCGCGGTTTTTAAGACGTTTGTTCATTGATTGAGATAACGCACCAGGATGTCAGCAGATTTGAAAGGAAGGTCAACATGAAAAAACTGAATAGTTTGATTATCGCAGTGGTTTTGGTTGTTGTTTGCAGCACAGTTCAGGTGCAGGCCCGTACGTCTTCCTGGGAGAAGGCGTTAATTGTTGGCACGTTGCTGCATGTTTTGCTGCCCCAACCCGTGGTGGTGGCCAGTCCTCCGCCGCCACCTCCGGTGGTGTATCCTGCGCCGGTAGTGGTGCATCCTCCTCCGCCGGTTGTGGTGCATCCTCCGCGGGTAGTAGTGTCTCCGCCGCCGGTGGTGGTATGTCCTCAGGTTCGCGTCGTCCGCCCGGCGCCGCCGGTGGTGGTGTATCCTCGCTGCCATGGTTACAGCCGCCACGGCTATCATTATCCGCCGCCGCGCCGGCATCATCACGACCATCGCCATAGCCCTCGCCACCACGGCGGCCATCGCGGTCACCACGACCACCACGGCTCCAGCCATCATGGCCGCTACCGCTAAGCCGGAGTGGCACTTGAGCCATAATTAAGGCGAACGTCAACAATCCGCTGTCCAGCCAGCCTGGACAGCGGATTGTTTTTTGCGCGTAGAAAAATACAGGCCAAGGCTTTGCAGATGCCTTGAGCGAGGGGCGATAGTAATCGGTCATTCATTGATATTCGGAAACCCGACGAGCAGCGGTCTCAGGAAAGGGGCGAGGGGCGAGGGGCGAGGGGCGAGAGTGAGTTTGGACTACACTGGCCGCCATGTCCACACCGTCCACCATGTCCATACCGTCCACATCTTTTTGTGCCGTAGGCGCTTAACCATGCTTAACCCCAGGCTTCAGCCTGGGGGAGGCATACCCCGAAACTGGCGCCTTGTAGAGGCGCTACAGAAGACTGATCCATTACGGGCGATAGCTAAAAGTTGCCCTTTTTTCTGTAATAATATTGCATTGGGTGCAATTCCCAAAAGTGGGTAGCGCCTATGCCGCCAGGCTATTGAGTAAATCGGCGTAGAATACGCTCCAGTTGTTGGTCTTAAGCTGACACCGCAGGTGGAGTGCCGCCTCTGCATTCTCCA
>JAAZKI010000234.1 GCA_012799905.1 Lentisphaerota bacterium
ACCATGAGTAACCCCAGGTGAAGCGAAGCGGAACCTGGGGGTGGATGCCCCCCAAGCCTGAGCCTCGGGGAGGCGACACAAAAGCGCCGAATTGCAGAAAATCTTTCACAAAAAACAAGAAGTTGGCTGATAGTAGTACGAAATTTTGTCTTGGGGTGTTTTTTAACCACAGATGGACACAGATGGACACGGATTCTTGTTTTGGGTTGTTTTTTTAAACCACAGAATACGCGGAATACACGGAAATTTTTGTTAAGGTTTGAAATCTTGTGATAAGCACTTGTAGTACGGACTTCTGACTGCCGTCTGTAGACTTGGCGGCCTGGAAGGCAAGCAATATAAAAGCCCAGGGTAGGCAAAGCGCCGCCTGGGGACGCACAACCCCGGGTAAGTAGTATGAAGCATTGTAACATGGAGATGGACTGATGTGCAACATGGCAGCGTATGCTGGCGCCGAGCCTGCGGCGCCGATTCTTTTGCGTCTGATTGCGGCGCAGGAAGGGTATGGCGGCGGTCATTTCACTGGCCTGGCCACGATTCATGAGGGCCGCTTGCATGTGGCCAAAGTGGTTGGCGATTGCGCGACGTTGATTCGGGAGACGCCGGCGGCAGAGCTGCCAGGGACGGTCGGCATCATCCATAGTCGGACGCCGAGTGCGCCGCTCCAAGAGTGGGCCCAGCCGTTCCTGGCTTGGAATGACCAGGTGGCGTATCAGGCCAACGGCTCCCAGGGCGTCTTCAAAGGCACGGTCGACTATGACGCCATCTATGACCGTCTGCGGGCGCAGGGAGCGAGCTTCCGCTCCGAAGTGCCGCGTGAAGTCAAGTCTTATCCGTTGCTGGCCAATGGCCACAGCGTACATACGAGTGACCTTCTTGGCGGTTTGATTGCTGACAACCACGTCCGCCTCGGCCTTGATCTGGCAGCGGCCATGCGAGCAGGTGTCAGCGAAGCGCCGTCAGAGATTGCGGCTTTGGCTGTTTCGGCCCGGGAGCCGGCCAGCGTGTCCGCTATTCGCCTAGGCACGCCGTTGATGTGGGGCTATCGAGAAGGGGCCGGCTATCTGGCGACTTCGGCCCTGGCGTTTGCCGAGGAGGGCTTGGCCGGCATTCAGCCAGTGCCGGCTGGCTGTTCTGCTGTGCTGACGGCCTCAGGACTCGACTGCCGACCCTTTTCCGGACGGTTAGGCCGAACCTGTCCAGTCCGACCGTGGCCGGAAGTCTGCCGGATTTTGGACGAAGTGCTGGCAGATGGTGAACCGCACCATGTCGGCGGATTGGCCAAGGCTCTGAACGGCTTGTGGCCGGCCGAATATCTCAGCGAGTCGGTGATGCTGGCGTATGAATATGTCCGCATCGAATGTTTGGCTGGGCGGCTGGACGTGATCCGCAGCGAGGTTCCGGCCAGTCGACCGGGCGCAAAGGCTCCGCAGTGGCGTTTTGTCCGCCGAAAAGATGGCTGACCGCTTGTAAAATGGTTGGCCCTGGATAATATTTGAACATAAGCAGCTTCGTTTTTTGTCGTTCATAATGGGGGTATAATAGAGCCCCCGCGTAATTCAAAACAAGGAGAAAGAAGACATGGCTTTGATCGCAGCACAATTGTACACCTTGCGTGAGTTTTGCAAGACCCCGGCGGATATTGCGACTTCGTGCGCCCGCGTGAAGAAGATGGGCTATGACGGCGTACAGCTGTCCGGCATAGGCGCTATTGAGCCGACTGAGATGCGGAAGATTCTGGACGGCGAAGGCTTGCTGTGCGCAGCCACGCACCGTTCGCTGGATCAGATGGAGAACGCTGCCGAGGAACTCATCGAAGAACATCATATCCTCGGCTGCAAGTACACGGCAATCGGCGGCTTCTCGCCAAAAGAAGATTGGACCAGGGCCGGCTGGGGGGCCTTTGTGACCCGCTACAATGCATTGGCTGCCAAGTTTGCTGACGCTGGCCTCCGCATTGGCTATCACAACCACAGCCATGAATTCGCGCCGGCCGAAGGCATCCGCCCGCTTGATCTGCTCATCAACACCCTGGATGAGAGAGTGTGGATAGAAATTGACACCTACTGGGTGGCGCACGGCGGCGGAGACCCGGCCGCCTATATCGAACGCGTCGCTGGACGCATCCCCTGCGTCCATTTCAAGGATATGACCATAACGCCGCAACGAGCGCAGAAGATGTGCGAAATCGGCGACGGCAACTTGAATTGGCCGCGCATTGTCCAGGCATGCCGCTACGCCGGCGTCATCTGGCACATAGTGGAACGCGACAGCGGCGATATGGACGCCTTCGACAGCTTGCAGAGAAGCTTGGACAATATGCGCGAAAAAATGGGGCTCTAAGCAACCACAATACGTATTTCATCCTTTATCCTGCCGTACGCATCGCACGTCGTTCAAGCTTTAGCTTGCCGCACGTAGATTATAGCCTTTTCCAAGGCGACACATATCGCCTTGGAAAAGGCTCAGTCGTGTTGATTGAGATTTGCTGTTCATTTTTCCGGAACAGCGACGCGATTCTCACTCGGAATCTATCTCGGATTGGACAACAAGCCAGGCAGGAAAAGGAAATGTGGTAATGGATGCCAACTATGAAGAGTCCAATCGAAGACAGAGTAGTCGGCGCCATAATTTGATGCTCAAGGTTTCAACGGCGCTGTTTGCCTGGGCTGCCAAGGTATTCCGGGGCGCGAGCAATTCCTGTGCTCAATGGGCTGGCGCATTTATCTTTGCCGTTGCGCTTGGCGCCATGTCTTCAGTATTGGCAGAAACGGATGGCTTTTATACATATAGCATAGACAATCAAAAAGCCATCATCACAAAGTACCAGGGCCCTGGTGGTGATGTAGTCATTCCAAGCAGCATTAATGGATATCCGGTTACTTGCATTGGGAAGAAAGCATTTTCCAATTGTTCCGGCATCATCAGCATAGTGATTCCTGGCAGTGTGACTATCATCGGTGATGAAGCGTTTTCCGGTTGCACTGGTCTCTCCAGCGTGGTGATCCCTGACAGCGTGACCAGCATCGGTAATGAAACATTTTACTGCTGCTTCAGCCTCTCCAGCGTGGTGATTCCTGACAGCGTCAAGAGTATCGGGATTAGCCCATTTTCAGGTTGTTCAAAACTTGTCGAAATTGTCGTAGAATCAGCCAATCCATCCTACATCAGTTGCGGGGGCATTCTTTTTGATAAAAATCAACAAACTCTTGTACAATATCCTGCCGGCAAAAGTGGTGGATATCAAATTCCTGATACCGTCACCAGCATTGAGGATAGTGCGTTCTCCGACTGCCGGCGCCTCACCGGCATAGTGATTCCTGATAGCGTGACCAGAATAGGAAATAGTGCGTTTAGTGAATGTGAAAATCTTGTCAGCGTAGTAATTCCCGACAGCGTGACCAGCATTGGGAATAGTGCGTTTAGTGAATGTGAAAATCTTGTCAGCGTAGTAATTCCCGTTAGTGTCAACAGCATCGGGAGCAGCCCATTTTCAGATTGTCCAATGCTTGTTGAAATTATCGTAGAACCAGCCAATCCAACCTACAGCAGTATAGCCGGTGTTCTTTTTGATAAAAATCAACAAACTCTTATCCAATATCCTGCCGGCAAAAGTGGTGGGTATCAGGTTCCCGATGGCGTGAGCAGCATTGGGGAAAATGCGTTTGACGGTTGCGCCAGTCTCACTAACGTGGTGCTTCCCGATAGCGTGATCAGCATCGGAAAATGGGCGTTTGACGGTTGCACCGGTCTCGCCAGCATAGTGATTCCCGACAGCGTGACCAGCATCGGCGCCGGTGCGTTTGCCGGCTGCTCCTACCTCGCCAGCATAGTGATTCCCGACAGCGTGACCAGCATCGGCGCAGGTGCATTTTTCTGGTGCTCTCGTCTCGCCAACATAGTGATTCCCGGCAGCGTGACCAGTATCGGGGATTTGACGTTTAGTAAATGTGAAAATTTCACCAGTGTAGTGATTCCCGGCGGCGTGACCAGCATTGGTGCAGTCGCCTTTTACAAATGCTCCCGCCTCTCCAGCATAGTGATTCCCGATAGCATGACCAGCATTGGAAATGGTGCGTTTTTCGGCTGCACCCGCCTCACCAGCGTGGTGATTCCCGCCAGCGTCAACAGTATCGGGGTAAGCCCATTTGCAGATTGTTCAATCCTTGCCGAAATTGTCGTAGAATCAGCTAATCCATCCTACAGCAGTTGCGGGGGTATTCTTTTTGATAAAAATCAAACAACTCTTATTCAATATCCCGCTGGCAAAAGTGGTGGGTATCAGATTTCTGACAGCGTCACCAGCATCGGGGCAAGAGCATTTTCCGGCTGTTCCAACCTCACCGGCATAGTGATTCCTGCCAGCGTGACCAGCATCGGTGATGCAGCGTTTGCTGAATGTGAAAATCTTGTTGGCGTCTACTTCGCAGGTACCCCGCCCTCATCCGATGATCCCGATATATTTAGGAATTGTCCCTGTATTATCTATTATGCATCTGGCGCTGCTGGCTGGGGCGAGCAGTATGGCGGTCGCCCAACAGCAGTATGGAACCAACAAGAACACCCTCAATAATGACTTTCTACTCGGCAACAGAGAATGAAACTTCTTTTTCGCAAAACCGTGAAGAATCAAAATTTGCTTTTTTGCTTTTAGCCATTACCGTTAATGCCAGTGCCAGTGTATAGGGTGTTTTTTTGTCAAGTCCTAATCAGGAGGTTTGCGATGCGGAGTCGGTTGTTGTGTTTGTCAGCGGTCATGTTTTTTGGTGTGTGTCGGTTAGTTAGTTCGCAGGAAGTGCCATTTCGTGACGATTTAAGCGGGAGTTTGGAGTCATTGCGCGCTTTTGGCTGGAAGATTCCTGGCGCTGGCGTGCGCTCGGCCGGTGATTCGATTGAGATTACAGCGAGCGGCGGTGACCGACGGCAGGTGCTGCTGGACGTGCCGGTCGAGGTCGGGAAGTACTATTGCGGCAGTGTCAGCGTCAGAACCGAGAATGTCTTGCCGCGTGACAATTCGGACCGCGGGGCGACGTTGTTTTTCGGTTTTTTGGATGGCAAGCGCGAGTGGGTGAATGGCGGCGAATTTCCGCGTGGTGGCATGCAGACGAGCGATTGGCAGAAAGTGGCGATCTCTTCGACGATTGCTATTCCGGAGCAAGTCCGTTTCATCCAGGTCTGGCTCTGCGTAGAGGGGCAGGGCAAGGCCTGGTTCCGCGATTTTGAGATGGACGAATTGAAGTTCGAGACGAAGCTGGACATTGACGCGGCGACGAACCCGCCGACGCTGCATTCGCCGAGGCCGCCGATGCTGAGCGTAAAGGACAATCTGAGGCGGCGTATTTTACTGAGCCAAGACCCGTCCTTTCCGCCGGAGTCGACGTTTGAGTTTATGACTGACGCTGAGGCTTTCACGCCGCCGCATGCCCTGGTTCCCGGCGTTTGGCATGTGTGCAACTGCTGGACGCACCGCCGCGGCGACCTGCCGACCCAGGCCGGCACCTTCACAGCGGCGGCTCTGCCAGTTGGCTATGCCGTGAAAGTGTCCAAGGACTTCCCGAATGGCGTGTTTGCGCCTCGCGCTGAATTGAAGGTGAGCTTTTATCCGCCACTGGCCGAGGGGACGAAAGTCGAGGTCAAAATCGGCGACGCACCGGTTGAGATGCTCGCCCAGACGCCGGCGTCGATGGCGTTTCGAGCCGTTCGCGACCTGGCGCCAGGCTGCTACCAGGTCAAGGTCGTCCTTGACGGCAAGGCCTCGGAATTGCTTTACGTCAACAAGAATCCAGCTGCCAAAATCACTTTCCGCGACGACTTGGTGATGCTGATTGACGGCAAGCCGTTTTTTCCGGTCGGGACATACCGCGATCCTTCTGATGAGTTGCATACTTTCACCGGCATCAAGGAGGCCGGCTTCAATTTCACCCACTCGTATTTCTTTGAACACGCCCCTCGCAAGCCCGAAGAGGCCCGCGCCTACTTGCGCGACTGCGTCAAAAATGGCGTGACCGCCTGCATCGGCATCCCGAGGAAATGGATGCAAAACGAGCAGTTTGACGCCATCGAGACATTCTGCGGCGAGGTCTATGACGAACCCGGCCTGGTGACTTGGTACCTGGCGGACGAGCCGGAGCTGTGGGTCAACCGCTTCAACTTCCGGAACACCACCGAGGCGGTGAAAAGAGCCGGTCGCGGCATTCCTCGCACTCTGCTGATGTGCACAACCAACCCGAAAAGCAGCATCAATCAATTTTTCGGCGCTGGTCTGTCTGACATCTACTGGCACGACCCCTATCCAGTCGGCCGGCATCCGATCGTCAGCATGGTCAAGGCGCTGGAGAATTCGCGGCTGCTGGCTTCGCCTGAACAGCCTTTGTGGGCGGTCATCCAGGCGTTTGACTGGCGTCAGGAAGCAGTACGTAATTTGCCGCCGGAGGAAGTCGAGCCCAAGGCCGGCAAAATCCGCTGCATGACGCACTTGGCCTTGGCCACCGGCGTGCAGGGCATCGTCTACTACTGGCTGCCCAAAGACCGCTATGACATGCGCATCCATTCGCCCATCCAATGGGCTGAGGTGTGCTCAACCACCCAGGAACTGAATGGCCTGATGCCATTCTTGATTGGCAGAAATGAAAAGCTTCCGGTGGGAACGCTGCCAGAGGGTGTATATTATTGGTTGAAACGGGCTGAAGACGGCCGGCGCGCCCTGGCGATTGTCAATCCGGAGGATAAAGAGGTCGCGGTTCAGGTCGCCGCCCCTGGCGTGTCAATGACGGTCACCTTGCCGCCGCATGGCGTTGAGGTGAAAATTTATTGAGCCGCACTGATGCGGCCTTGAATTGTTAGCGGGAGAAGTTATTTATGAAGACCATGCATTTGCCGGTAGAGCGCATCACCAACGGCCCCAAGCATCATTTTTTCGGCTATTTTGACAAGTATCCGTGGGATCGCAGCGGCCGTCGGCTTTTGGCGCATCAGACCAGTTTTGTGGCGCGGCAGCCTGTCCCCGGCGAAAAGGCCGTTATCGGCGTCATCGAAAACAAGGTCTTCACGCCAGTGGCGGAGACGGACGCCTGGTGCTGGCAGCAGGGCAGCATGCTGCAATGGCTGTCAGATGACGATAACAAGATCATCTTCAATGACCGCGAAGGCGATGGCTTTGTCGCCCGCATCCTGGACTTGAGCACCGGCAAGATGGAAACCATCTGCCGCCCCATCTACTGCCTCAGCCCGGATGGCCGCTGGGCGCTCAGTCTGAATTTCTCCCGCCTGGACCGCGAGCGTCCCGGATACGGCTATCCTGGCGGCCGCGACCCTTTCCTGGGCGAGCATCATCCAGACGGCGACGGCGTCTGGCTCGTTGACTTGAAAGCCAACACCGCCAAACTCGCTGTCAGCATCGACCGGGTGACTCGGGAATACATGCGGACAGGGAAGAACGGCATGGAGCGGACGCCGGGCTGGTTCAATCACATGCTGTTCAGCCCGGACAGCCGCCGCATCGCCTTTTTCCACCGCTGGCGCCTCAGACGTCCTGACGGCTCGCCTTGGCATCTGACTCACATGTTCACCGCCAACCTGGATGGCAGCGAGCTGTATCCGCTTAACCTTGAAGACATGAGCTCGCATTATGTGTGGGTCAATGACCGCCAGATTATCAACTATTCCAATCGCCACGCCACTGGCTGGAATTATCATTTGTTCACGGATCAGACTGACACGGTCGAAGTCATTGCCAAAGGCGTCTTCCCTGGAGACGGCCATTGCTCCTATTCCAGCGACAGCCGCTGGATGCTGACTGATTCGTATCCGCAGAAGGATTCCTACCGGAAGCTGTTCCTGTATCGCTTGGCTGACGGCGAGGCCTTTGAAATCGGCAGCTTTTATGCTGACCCCACCTATCCCGCCCCGACCCGTTGTGACTTGCATCCCAATTGGTCGCGGGACGACAGCGCCGTCTGCATTGACTCCATTCACGAGGGCTCTCGGCAGATTTACATTGTGGACGTGTCGTCCCTCACCAAGGCCTGAGCCGACCTATTTCGGCGCCGTTTCAGGCGCGCAATTCGGGCGGCCATTGCGGCAGCCAGCCGAGGCGATGGGCCATCCAAAGGCCGCAGAGCACGGCTTCGGACGCGTCGTGGACGAGTTGTCCAGGGCGCGTGTAGCCAGACCAGCGCATCACCTTTTGGCAGAGCTTCCCGGCTACGGCCTTGGCTTGCGCGCCGGAGCGCTGCTCGCGCTGGAAAAGCAGTTCCTCCCGCCAATCCTGGGCAGCGACCAGGTGCGTGGCAATGTTGCGCCGTCGGGCGCTTTCCTGCCAGATTTGCGCCAAATCACCGCCGCCCTCCAGCACCAGCACGGTGACACCAGGCACTTCCTGCCAGAGGGCTGGCAAGGCGCGGCGGAGGGTGGCGCGATCAGTGAAATGAGTGGAACGGCAGCGGATCAGGCGACCCTGTCGATTGAACCAGGCCAAGCCGGCGCGTAGGCCAAGGTCGACTGCCAGAAGCACTTCCGGGAGGTCAACCTGGCCAGCGCTGGCAGGCGTTGTCGGCTCGGTCGTCAGGTCGTGGGGTGGGTTCATGGCCGGGTGATTTCGACGGCTGCTCCTTTGGCTTGACTGATGCAGTCAGGCTTGTCGAGAACGACAGTCACCCCTTGGACGCCTGGCGTGCTCAGACAGTGGGTGGCTAATTGCTCGGCCAGGGTTTCGAGCAGGTGAAAGTTGGTGGTGGCCGCATAATTGCGCAGGCGTCTGGACAGAGCTGCGTAGTTGACCGTATCCTTCAGGTTGTCAGATGTCGCTGCCGGGCGCGTGTCCGTCATCAGCGTGATAGTGGCCAACAGTTTGCGCGGGGCCAGGCGCTCTTCGGGATTACAGCCGATGATGCAGTTCAGTTCAAGTTGGCGGATGATGATTTTATCCATGACGGTCATTCCTCTCAGCTGATGTTGACAGGGGCTTGTGTGTTGATGCGGGCAGTCAGGGTCGCCAACAGCTGTTCGTCACACTCATACGGCCTCGGAATGGAATAGTAGGGGAAGGTCAAAGTCAGGGCAGGGGGCGCGTTGTCAGGAATGTAGCGCCAGCGCCGGTACAGCCATGTATACTGTTCCGGGTGCTGGCGGATCAGAGTCTGGATAGCGTCCATGATGTCTTGGGTCAGGGAAAGGTCGTCCTCGTAGTCTGCCACCGGTTGGGGCAAGTGTTTGATTTCCAAGTGGAAGCGCCCATCAGGCTGACGGATGCAGGTGCCGACTAGGACGTCAATGTTCAGTTTGCGCGCCAGAGAGGCCGGCAGGCGGCTGGTCGGCGCCGGCAGTCCGAAAAAGTCGATGAAAATGCCGCCATGACGCGGGCTGATGTTCTGGTCGATGAGGATGCCGACGCACAAGTTTTGTTGGAGCGCGCGGGCGACTTTGCGGGCAGCGCCTTTCTGGTTGATGATTTGCAAGCCGTTGGCAGTTCGGGCTTTGGTCAAGAGTTTGTTGATGGTCGGCGTGCCGATGGCGGCGACGACGGCAGCGGCGTTTATGCCCCATAGGGTCACGGCCTGGGCCAGGATTTCCCAGTTGCCGAGGTGGGGTATGCAGAGTATGCAAGGGCGATTCCGGTACGGAGCCACGACAGACTCGTCCGGTGTTAGAACCATATCGGAAATGCGTTCCGGATGCCTGAGCAGTTTGATGGTTTCAACGCCATTCCAGAGGATGTGCCTGAGGCTGGCCAGCGCCAGGCGTCGTCGTTCAGAAGCCTGCATGCTCGGAAAGGCCACTGCCAGATTGGCGTTAACCAGGCGAATCTGGCCGGGTTGCAGGAAACGAGCTAAGAAGACGACCGTGCAGACCAAGAGTCGCGCCAGCGCCAGCGGACAGATGCCGATCAAGAAGACCAACACAGCGCTGCCGGTGTCTAACAAGGTGCATTGCAAGCGTTGAGCGAAGTTAGGGCGTTTCATTAGGAATGGCTTTTGCGTGGCTTGCAGGGGACAAAGTCCCGCAGAAAATTTAGGGTGGCAACCGTCCACAACCTATTTCTAACCACGGATGAACACGAATGGACACGGATTTTTGTTTTGGGTTGTTGTAACCAATGAACAAGCGGAGTACTTAGGGTGGACTATCCGTCCACAACCTATTTTTTTAAACCACGAAAAACACGAAAGGCCACGAAATTTTTGTTTTTTGGGTTGTTGTAACCACTGAACATGCGGAATATACGGAAATTTTTGTGTATGGTTGTTGTTCGTCGGGATAGGATTGCATGCGGATTTGCGATTTGGCCTATCGTTTTTTTTGACTATTCAGCCTGAACAGTCGGATGGCGTGGAGAAACACTTCAAGTCGCCACCCGTTTGGGCAGAATGACCTGAGGGCCACCCCAACCTCGTAGAGGTGGCACCATGAGTAACCCCAGGTGAAGCGGAGCGGAACCTGGGGGTGGAGTCCCCCCCAAGCTTGAGCCTCGGAGAGGCGGCACAAAAGCGCTGATTTGCAGAAAATCTTTCCCGAAAAACAAGATTCTGACTGATAGTAGTACAACGCCGGGAATTCAGGTCAGCGCCTAATGCAGGTCAGGCAAAAGCGTTTTGAATGAAGTTGGATGGACTCGAGGTTATTCGATATAGTAACTTTGGCCGGGTTGGATGGTAGGCAGTCGATGCGCCGCGGCTTGCAGGTCTTCCGGCGAATTGAGAGTGCGTGGCGACAATTCGACCGTGGCGGCTGGCCGGCCATCTTGGTCAAGTGGGAAGGGTATTCCCGCTTGTTTGAACCATGCGGCCGTGCGGGCGGCCAAGGCGACGCGGCAGCTGGCTGGAGAATCGTCGCCTTCGGTATTTTTGATCGGCGCGAACTGCTCGCTGCGATCGGTCTCTAGAACCAGGGAGTGATGCGCCAGCGGGATGGCGTCAAAAAGGAAGAATTCGATTTTGACGGCGTTCGGTTCGTCTGGCGTCACCAAATTGCCGTCTTGGTCCAGGAAAGGCACTTTTTTGCGGGCGCAGTGCGGAAGGAAGTCGAGATTGCCATCAGTCAGGCGTTGGACGAAGTCACGCTCAAGGATGTGGATAGCTGGGCTGCCGGCGCGGAAGCGAAGGCGTCCGTCACTGTCTTTCTGTTGCAGCATATCCGGGGGCATGTCACTGTATTCGACGATGTGGAGGCGGTCGTTGAGGAGGCAGAAATGGCCGAGTTTTTCGGCGGCGTCGCGTTTGATCAGGGCGCGGCTGCTGATGTCAGCGCCGGTCAGGTCATGCAGGCCGATGAAGAGGGGGTCGAATTGTTTGACGAGTGGGTTATCGACCTGCCAATAGGAGATGGTGGTGATGCCGCGGGCGGCCATATCGTCCAGTGCGCCGGAATCGCGCAGGGCGGCGAAGCTGCCGCCGTGGCCATTTGGCGACATGGCGAGGCTGTCGGGTGCAGAGAGCAGGGCGCGGCCGTCGTCATCAAAAGCAGGCAGCATGCCCTGGATGATTGTGGTAACGTGAGCCGGGTTCAGGCCGAAATAGTTATTTTGCTGGAAGAAATCCCTGGTTGCGCGGTCATTGACGAGGCTGGTCATGATATACCAGGGGATAGTGACTTGATAGCGCTCCTGGGCTCGGAGGATGCCTTCGGCAAACAGTTGGAACAGGGATTTCTTTTTGATTGGGGTGGCCGGGTAGGTGCCTTTGGGGCCATCATAGCCGAGACGCGTGCCCTGGCCGCCGGCGACTGTAAAGGCGGCTACGCGACCCTGGTGCAGGAGATTTTCGCCATGTTGAATCGCCTTGGCGTGGGCTTGGCGTTCTTCCTCCGTGGTCGGCGTTAGGCTCTGGTACGGCGCTGGTTGGAGTTGGTCAAAGGGCAGGGCGGCCGCATCGTCGTCAGTCGTCTGACGCACCCAGCCAGTCACCTGCGCCCAGTTTACGCCGCGCAGCTGTTCGGCAAAATTGCTTTGTTCGGTCGGGGACAGGCGCTCCCAGAATCGGAGCAGATGTTCCTGGCCATACGGCGCCAGCAACGACACCAATTCTTGCTTGCGAGGGGGTGTTGTCATGGATTGTGTCACAGATGGCTTGGGGTGATACGGTTTAGGGGCGAAGACGGCAATGGGAACAGCCCTGTCCAGCGGGCTGACGCCGGCAATGCCTGATAATACCATAATCCGGCATTGGTAATTGTCTAAACCAAGGCTGGGAAATTGCCGCAGATTGTGGGAACTCTGAGTATCAATGAATGACGCATTACCAATTATATCAAGCCGTCGTCAACAAATTAGGTGCAGGACAGTTGCTTTTTAGGAAATATGAAATAAATTTTTCAGTTTTGTGCGTCGGATGCCGCTGGCAGAATTTTTTCGAGAAGCCGGAGATGGCGTCTGCTCCGAGAGTGCGATTGACGGGACAGCGTCTGTTCATCGTGTTTCCGGCCGTATTATGTTTTTTTGTCAAGGTGGTATTTCATGACAGGTTTGAACGGTTCGATCATCGACGACATGGCCTTTCGGGCAGAGATGAGCAGTTTGGCCGAACAGGTAAAGGCGTGTCTAGCTGAGGATTTGCGGCAGCATGGCGCTGTTTTGCCGCCGCATCTGCGACAGGTTTCGGAAAGCTACCTCACCAATACCGGCAAATGCCTGCGGCCGGCTTTGCTGCTGCTCTGCTGCGGCGCAGCCGGGGGCAGCCTGAAAGGCGCTTTGCCAGCAGCGGCAGCCGTGGAGATGTTCCATAACTGGACGCTGCTGCATGACGACGTGATTGACCATGACTCGTTTCGCCGCGGTCGGCCGACCGGTCATGTGCTGGGCGCGTCTCTCGGCCAGCAGGACTTGCAGCTGCCTGCCGCCGCTGCTGCCGAATATGGTCAAAGCCTGGCCATTCTCGCCGGTGACCTCTTGCAGGCGCGCGCCTTCAACCTTCTATTGTCCGTTAGCGGCCAGAAAGATAAAGTCGTCATTGGCCTGGCCCGGCGCATGGCGGTGAAACTCACCTCGGAATTGCTTGCAGGAGAACAGCTTGACGTGCAGTTGAGCCAGACGCCGTTTGCGCAGGTCAAAGAAGCCGATGTGATGGACGTGATGCGCCTGAAGACCGGCGCGCTGCTTTCATTTTGCGCGGAAACCGGCGTGGCCCTGGCGGAAAGACGCCTCCCCGAGGACAGCACCGCAGCCCAAGGAATGGCCAAATTTGCTGAATTGTGCGGCATCGCCTTCCAGATTCAGGACGACATCCTCGGACTCAGCGGCGACGAAGAGACCCTCGGCAAGCCCATCGGCTCTGATATCCGGGAGGGCAAGCGGACGCTGCTGGCTTTGCGAGCCTTGCAGTCTTGCTCCGAGCAGGACCGTAAAACACTGCTCGGCATTTTAGGCAATGCCCAGGCCGACGCTGCCGACATTGAAAAGGCACGGGCGATTCTGCTGCGCAGCCGCAGCCTGGATGGCGTGCGGGAGTATTCCGAGGACTGCGTGAAACAGGCCATGACGCTGCTTGAGAAGCATTTGCCTGAAAATCGCTGGCGCAATTTACTGGCGGCATGGGCTAAGTCAATGACACATCGAAGCATGTGACGCAAGCGTTGCCGCGTTGTGTCATGTGCGAAATTTATGGCGCCGCCTCTCCGTGGCTTTTTCAGATGTCGTTAGCGCGGCGGAAGAGGGCGTGATGTCTCAGGCCGACTTCCAGGCCGAATTCTTCCATGGCGATTTTGAGGCTGCGCTGCAATTTAGCTACGTCAAGCGTTGGCGGCAGGCTGACCAGGAACATCATGATATAGTCGTCATTTTCGCGCCGGGTCGCCAAGTCGATGATGTTGATGTCTTTCTGCCGCAGGTATTCGGCCAGGGCTGCCACTAGTCCGATATGATCCGGCCCGGAGGCGGTCAACACGTACGTGCTATCAGCGTCGGCTGGTGGCGGTGCAGTCGGAATGTCTTCCCGGAATGGCTCAATGCCGATTTCGAACGTCGCCAGGTCTTTGACGGCGTGGAGGGCCTTCCTGAGGTTGTCTTCCGTGGTGCCGTCGGGAAAGCGGGCGAGCAGAATCATGGAGAAGTAGCCTCGCAGCACGGTTTGGCTGAGGTCTTCAAGATTTCCGTGCAGGGCCTTGATGGCGGCGGTGACGTCGGCGATGATGCCGATGCGGTCATGCGACATCACCGAGATGATGTAGGGGATGGACATATGGCGGTTGGCTCCAGGGCAGATAAGGACGAAAGCGTGCGGCGCGGCTTTTGGGCTGGGCGCACCGCCGCCAGTCGCGAGGTGCGCCCGGGCAGCGGTTATTGCCGGGTGCGGATGACCGTGCGGTCGTAATCGGTCATGGCGTTGATCCAGGCGGTTCCGGCTGGGGACTGGTGCTGGTGGCAGAACATATTCCAGACAGCGCCGACCGGATACGTCTTCAATTCTTCGAGCAGGGCCAGCTTGGAAGCGCCATCGCCTTTCGCCTCCAATTCGCGGAGCAGGTCGGTCGGCTCCAGCAGGGCGCACAGCAGTCCTTTCTGGGCGGCGCGGGTGCCGATCACCCAGGCGCCGATGCGGTTGATGCTGGCGTCAAAGAAATCCAGGGCGATGCGGGTCTTGCTTAAGAAGCCGCCGCGGACGATTTCCTGGAACAGGTAGCGGATGTCGTCGTTGAGAATGACCACGTGGTCGCTGTCCCAACGCAGGCCGCGGCTCACATGCAGCAACAGTTCGTCCTTGTAGCAGAAGAGAGCGGAAATCTTGTCGTGGATGTTTTCGGTTGGATGGAAATGCCCCATGTCAAGGCAAGGCATCTGCGGCCTGGTCATTACATAGCCCAGGTAGAATTCGTGGGAGCCGACCACGTAGTCTTCGCTGCCGATGCCGAACAGCTTGCATTCGACAGCGTCTTTGCAGAAGTTGGCGTCAATCGGCTCTGAGAAGATTTCATCAAGGGCTGCCAGCAGGCGCAGGCGCGGGTTGTAGCGGTCGATGGGATGATCCTTGGCGCCGTCAGGCATCCAGTGATTGACGATGCAGGCCGAACCCTGGTTGCGACCCATGGCTTCGGCAATGCGGCGGCAGGCCTTGTCATGGCGAATCCAGAAATTGCGCACATGGTCATCGGCATGGGAGAGAGTGTAGCCGTCATTGGCGAGAGGATGCGCGAAAAAGGTCGGATTGAAATCAAGCGGAATGCCGCGCTGTTTGGACCAGGCCATCCAGCGCTCGAAATGCTCGGGGCCGATAGCGTCGCGGTCGACGATTTTGCCGTCGGTCTCGGCGTAGATTGCATGCAAGTTGAAGCGGGTTTTGCCGGGGATGAGGGAGATGGCTTTTTCGGCGTCCGCACGCAGCATGGCCGGGGTGGCGGCTGGTCCGGGGTAGTTGCCGGTGGCCATGATGCCGCCGCCAGAGACGCTGGTGTCATGGACTTCAAAGCCGCGGACGTCATCGCCCTGCCAGCAATGCAGGGAAATCGGCGTGCCAGCCAGGGCGTCAAGCGCGGCGTCAGTGTCTATGCCCAGGGCTTTGTATTGACGGCTGGCAGCATCATAGTCACGGTTGATTTGTTCAGGGGTGAGACTCGGCATCATGGTAAATTTCCTTCTTTATTGGGATTATGGTGGCTGGGATGTTTTCAGGGGACTGGCGCATTTATTGCCAGGCGTGCTTGGCAGCGCTGTCAGACAGGTAGGCAAAAGCCTGGTCGGGAGCGCTGTCAGTCAACTTCTTGCGGACGTTTGGCGGCGGCGCGGGCAGAGCGCCGACACTGGCAAAGAAAGCCAGGCGTTGTTCCGGGGTGAGTTCGCGGCCGTCGAAGGTCGGGTCGATATAGGACACGTTGGCATAACGCAGCAGACGGGTGTGGCCGACCATGACTTGCGCGCCTTCCAGAAAGGCCTGGTGATGGCGGCGCATGGCCTCGGCGCTAAAATCGTCCACCAAGCGCTGACCAGGCTTGTTGCCCTCGGTGCCGACGTTGATGGGAAGGTGATAGCGGCGGGACAGGCGCACAAATTCATCCAGCGCAGCGATTTTTTTAGCTTGGACGTCTTTGTCCTTGAAGTTCCAGTTGCGGTCTGGGATGATATTGACCGCGACGACGCCTTTAGCGATGAGCGTCTGCAAGAACGGCTCTGGTTTTTGTTCGGCTTGTGAAGCGCCATCCAGCCAGGCGCACATCGGGATGGCGCGGCATTCTTGGATAGCGGCGATGACATCGTCCAAGAGCGGGAAGGTCTGGGCGGTGGGCTGTTGGTAGCCGAGGCCGCCGCGCTTGATGAGCTTGCTCCGCAGAAATTCCGCAAATGCGTTGGTATTGGCGATTTTGGCGTTCACTTCGGCAGGGTCAATGCTGAAAGCGTCAGCCCAGTAGGCAACGGCCTGAGCCGCGC
>JAAZKI010000162.1 GCA_012799905.1 Lentisphaerota bacterium
CGTCCAGTGGAGGAAGCTGAACCTGGTCAGGGTCAAGGGCGATGGCGGTTCCGGTCAAGTTCCAGCCGTCATGCAGATTCAAGGTGACGGAGCGCGGCTCAGCCGTCAGCCAGTGTTGGCGCAGGGGCGGCTGCTCGCCTTCGTGCCAAGCGATGGTGGTTTCAAGCACATGGTCAGCTGTGATGGCGTCCGGCGGAGTCAGGGTGACTTGCAGGCTTTCGGGCAGGGAGTCGTCCGGCGCGGCAAGCATGAGCATGGCGACGGCGTCAGCCGCTTCTCGGCGGATGGCGTCAGCAGAGGTGTCGCCTGCGGCTGGCGCGGGCCAGTCGGCTGGCAAGGTCAGGGTGACAATGGCGGCGGCTGGCGGAGCTTCAGTGGCAGTGATGTCCCAGGACAGGATGTTCGGGTGTTTGGGTAGGAAGCGGCCGCGCAGCGGCATTGGCCTGGCGCGTACGGGGCTAGTGCGCGTCAGGGTGACGGGCATGATGGCGGCCTGGCCGTCGACAACGTCAACAACCAAGGGGCCGACCGGCTCGCAGCCCGGCGCCGTGACGGTCACCTGGTGCTGCCCAGGGGTGAGCGGCCGATGGCAGAGACCGTCCGGACTCGCACTCATGGCCTGGCCGTCAGCGACTTCGATGACAGCGCCCGGCGTTGGCTGTCCGGTGGCCTGGTCGGTGACAGCCAGGCTGACGCCGGTCGCAGCGGCTTCCAGCCAGTTGAGCAGGGCGTTGCGGTTGGCGTTCCACAAGGTGTCCAGGTGGCTGGGGTCGGAGCTTTCTTTGC
Source organism: Lentisphaerota bacterium (assembly GCA_012799905.1). GTDB lineage: Bacteria > Verrucomicrobiota > Lentisphaeria > Oligosphaerales > Oligosphaeraceae > JAAZKI01. The sequence continues at coordinate 787 of JAAZKI010000162.1, forward strand.
CCTCATAGTTGACTGCGCCTTCGTCATAGGAAAAGCGGTACAATTCGACGGTGAGGGCGTGGATGCCGAGGAAACGGTATTGCCAGTCAGGGAATTCGCCGGTCACCGGGTACCATTCGGCGCTGTTGATGATGCCGTTGAGCGGCCAGTCGGCGGTGCACATCAGGAAATTGGCCTGGGCATAGGCGTTGGCCAGCCGAACCAACAGGCCGTCATCCGGGGTCGCGGTGTAAACTTTTTTGCGATCGGCGTTATTGCCATACGGGTAGCAGACCAGAAGGTCACCGGTGTGCAGGTTGAGCGAGGCTGAGAAGCGATGGGCGGCGCACCAGCGAATGAGCGCCTGTGTCTCGGGCTGGCGACCGGTGAGCCGGAGGCTGTCAGCAGCGGCAAAGGCGCCCAGTTCCGGCAGGACGACGCCGTCGGGAAAGTCACGGTTGAGGTCCTTGTTATTGGCGTTATAGCGACGGCCACGGGCGACGCCGTCGGGATTGACGGTCGGAAGAAGGTGAATTTCGGTTTTGGCAAGCAGACTGCGGACTCGGTCGCCGGCGGTGCCCTCGGCGCTGGCGGTCTGAGCCAGGTATTGCGCCAGCCTGAGAACCATGACCGTGGTCGGTCGTTCATCGCCATGGATGGCGCCGACTACCAGCAATTTGGGCACCGTTTCCGGGTTGGCGCTGGCCGTAATGCGCAGAGACAGAATTTCGCGTTGCTCGACCGAAGCGCCGACATAGCCGGCTCGGCAGAGACCGCCATAGTCTCTGGCCAGGGCCAGGATGGCGTCGTTGATTTCTTGTGGGGACGGATAGAGCGGATTGGGTTCGGCTCGGGTCGGCGCGATTGCCTCTATGCTCTGGATTACAAAACCGGCCTGAGCCAGGCGTTCCGGAGCGTCCTGGTCGCCATACAGGGTGACGGTGCTTGCAGTGGCGGTCACAATGTCAACGCCGGTTTCAGCCAGCTCGGCAAAGGCGTCCGGCTCAGGTGCAGCGATGACGATTCTCCAAGCGGGCGGCGCAGCGTCAGTTTCGGGCTCGCCAACGCCGGTTGTTTCCGGCTTTGTGCCGCCTTGCCGGGTGGAGGGTTGTTCGCCGCTGTCGACCCATTGGGCGATGATGGCGTTTCTGGCCGATTCAGTGGCTGCGAAGTCGCGGCATTGCTCCAGGCTGGCGAGCAGTTCGCTGTTGGAAATAGCGCCGTCGCCATCTTGATCGGGCGGGGAGAGTACGCTGATAGCGACCGTGACCTGGTAGAGAATATTGCCCTGGGTTCTGGTTTGGAAAGAGAGGTCGTAAGCGCCGGGGGTGGTGGGAGTGCCGCGCAGATGGCCATCCTGGTCAAGAACCATTCCGGGCGGCAGGCCGGAAATGTCTGTCAGCGCGTCATGGGCAAAGTTATCCGGGAGCAGATTGAGGTCTGCGAAAGCGTCGGTGAAGACGGTTTCCGGCGGCATGGCGAGTTCCAGCGGCCCGATGTTTATCGTTTGAGTGTAAGTTCGAGCGCTGGCGTCATGGATTTTCAGCGTTAAGATGCTGCAATCGAGGTCACGAGTCCAGGTGACTCTGCCGTCGGCGTCGGTAGTAGCTGCATGGCGGAGGTTTCCGTCCTGATCGACCAGGGTGACGACGGCGCCGGGGACAGGCGTTTCATCCGCCCAGGTCGCAGTGACGGTCAGGATGGTGTTTTCTTCGTTCATGGCGATGGCTGTGGCGATTTCTTGCAGCGGTCGCAGGCGGGCGGCCATGCTGCAATCGCCTAGCAGGTGCATTTGTTCGGAGTAGTAGGCGGCGCTGTTCGAGGGTGCGTAGGTGGTGTCGGCATAGTCAAAGCCGGCCATGACAGCGGCTTGGGAATAGGCCCCGAATTGGGTCAGGCGGCTTGGCGAGAAGGCGGCGATCAGGTCATCGCGGAATTGATAGACGGAGGCGATGGGCGGGTCCCAGTAGGTGTTGCTGGTGGCGGCAAGGATGGCGATAGCGCCGTGGCGTGCGCCATTGCCGTCGCTGGCGTGCAAAAAGCTTTCGGCCAAGCAGTCGCCGTTGGTGTAGGCGAAGTTGCCGTTGTCGCAGACTGGGGACAGCACAAAGGGCAGTTTGTCACCGTTGGCGAGGGCGGCTGCCTGGGTCGTGTTGAAGCCAGTGGTCGTGAAGGCGGTGTTGGTGCCATGGCCGAGATAGAGCATGACAGCGGCGCCAAGGTTGAAGGCATTAGTCAGGGCGGCGGCGGTTGCGCTAGGCGCGAACAGGGAGGTGCAGCCGGCAGCCGGATAGACCTCGGCGTCAATCAGTGCGTCGCGCACGCGACCGATCAGGACACGGTCGGGCTCCTTGCCTAGCTCGGATGAAGGCGACTTTTGATTGGAGGCCAGGAAGATGGCATGCTGGCGCCAGCTGTCATCAGCAGGCGGAGAAGACTCGTAGGCGATGAATTTGGCCAGGATGTTTTCCAGCTGAGTCGAGGATGCAGCCGGAACCCTGGACAGGAACACGTCAGACACCAGGTCATCGCCCTCAAGCTGACAATAACGGCTGTCCGAAGACGGCGGCTTGGTGTTGGGCGTGGCTGGCGTGGGGCTGATCTGCCAAGGCGGGACGTCGTCATGGTCGCCGCAGAGGATGACGTGGGTCAAGCCGCGCTGTTGGTAGGCCTCTTGAATGTAGGCGAGAAGGGCGTCGGCGCTGTCGCCGGTGTCAGCCGGGAAGGAGGCTTCCTCGACATTGAAGCCGAGGCTCTGTTTCCAGGCGATAAAGGCATCGGCCGCGCCAGCCCAGGCGTCTGGGCGGACGACTAGGATGACGCCGACTGCGTTATTCGAATTGCCGCGCAGGAGACTCGCATTGAGGAAACGGTTGGTTTGCAGAACCTGGAAATTCCATTCTTGGTCAGCGGCGGGGTAGTCGTCAGCGTCGGCCTGTTCAGCTCGCAAGGTCAGTTCCAGGCGACGGAAGATGCGGAGGAGTGCGCGTTGCGGGAAATATTGGACTGGCGTGACGATGACTGCAGCGCCTGTAGTCTTGCGGAGTCGATAGGGCTTTCTCAGTTTGGCGGCGGTTTCGGGGTAGGGCTGGTCAGACTGATAGATGGCCGGGTCAGGCGGGCAGTCGGGCGCGGACTGCCTGCGCCAGGACGGTCCAGTCGAGGGAAGCACAGGCAAGGTGGGGATGTCCTCAAACTCGGCGTTGACGATTTCCAGGGTCGCTTCCAAACCGTCTGGAAGGAGCAGGTCGGTCTGGAAGACTGGCAGGGCTGGCGCTCCGGGGTATTGCGTGACCCAGGCGTCGCCGGCCTTGACCTGGGCGAAATCGCCGTCCGGCCTGGTGACGGTAGTTGTTTGGAGGTCTCCTAATTCGAAGACGAAGCGGGTTTCGGTTGGGGTGGCGGAGACGAGCCGGAAGTGTTTTCGGGCAGGGTTGGCGGCGGGTGCCTGGAGTGATGAGCGCATCGTCGGCTGCGGGGATTGTGACTGCTGGGCGGGAGAGCCTGTCGCAGCTGGGATGCCTGCCTTGGCCGCCACGGCTGACTCGGTCGCTGCTGTTGCTGGAGGCGCGGAGGCGTGATCTACTGGGACGGCTCGCCGGAATAGCGGCGTCAAGACCAGCAGTCCCAACACGAAGAGCAGGACTGCGGTCAGCAGGAGCAGACGGCGTTGACGCAGTGGGCACGTCATGGGACGGAAACCTGTGACAAGATGGAAAACCGCAGATAGTAATTTTACATAATTTTAATATAGTGTTTCTTTGCGACATTATCCAGAACCCCTCGCCCCTTGCCCCAATACTCGTTACTTAAGATTTTTTAACCACGAAATACACGAAAAGGCACGAAAATTTTTTATAGGGTTGTTGCTTTGACGGATGGGATTGCAAGCGGAATTTCGGCCTGGTTTGTTGTTTCCTCCA
>JAAZKI010000223.1 GCA_012799905.1 Lentisphaerota bacterium
CCAGTTCGATGCCAACGGCCTTGCAGACCCGGTAGTCGTCTTCGCCGTAGGCCGGGGCCTGGTGCACGATGCCGGAGCCGTCAGTAGTGGTGACATAGTCGTCCACCAGAACCTGGAAGGCATTCGGCTGGTTTGCAAAATACGGGAAAATCGGCTCGTAGCGAATGCCGGCCAGTTCGCGGCCCTTGCATTCCAAGAGCACCTGGTATTCGTCCTCTGACTTATAATACGTGCTCAGTCGCGCCTTGGCCAGGATGTAAGCGTCGTCAGTATCGCCGTCCCGCACCAGGCAATAATCAATGTCCGGGCCGACGCAGACCGCCAGGTTGGCCGGCAGCGTCCACGGCGTCGTCGTCCAAATCAGGATATAGACCTGCAACTTCTCGGCGCCTGGGAAGACATGGTCAAGGACTTTCATGCGGATGGTCACCGCCGGGTCTTGGACATCCTGGTAGTTGCTGCCAGCCTCCATATTGGACAGGGGGGTGTTCAGTTTCCAGCTGTAGGGCATGATGCGGTGCGCCTTGTAGACGCGTCCCTGGTCCCAGAGCTGTTTGAAGACCCACCAGATGCTTTCCATAAAGGTTGCGTCCATGGTCTTGTAGCCGTTGTCAAAGTCGACCCAGCGGCCCATCCTGGTCACGATTTGTCTCCACTCCTTGACATAGCGCAGTACCATGGAGCGGCATTGTTCATTGAAGACGTCAACCCCGCGTTCCATGATGGCAGGCGCTCCGGCCAAGCCGAGCTTCTCCTGGGCCAGGGCCTCAATGGGCAGGCCGTGGCAGTCCCAGCCAAAAGTCCGTTCGACATAGCGTCCGCGCATGGTCTGGTAGCGTGGAATGACGTCCTTAATCGTCCCGGCCAGCAAGTGGCCATAATGCGGCAGGCCAGTGGCAAATGGCGGGCCGTCGTAAAATACGTACGGTGGCGCGTCCTTGCGCCATTCCAGGGACTTGGTGAAAACGTCGTTCTCTTCCCAAAATTTCAGGACTTCTTCTTCCAGTTGGGCAAATGAGGCGTTGCTGTCATACGCTGCAAACATGCGTGCTATCTCCGGGCCTACTATCTCAAAATGAAACCATTCAACGGTTTACGGGGTAAAATCTTAACCGCAGGGAAAAGCGGCGGTTTTCATTCGGCGTCTTGCCATGCTTCAATCTTGGCATACGGTATGCGCAGCCGGCTGGTCTGGCCGCGGTCGTCAAGCTGTTCAACCACGACGAGCTGATCCTGTGCCTCTACGATGCGGACAATGCGGAGGACAACGCCGTTGAACTTCACGTCCCACGGTCCAGCCGGTTTGCCGTCCCGGTCACGTGCGATCTGTTCGAAGTAGCTGCGTTTCCAGCCGCCGCTGGCGTCAGGCTTTGGCTCTTCTTCCTGCGGCTTGAGCATGGCGATATTGCGCTGGCGTTCGGCTTCGCGCTCTTCCTGGGCGCGTTTATCAGCCTCCAGCTTGGCCAGCATTTCCTTTTCACCCTTGATATCCATGGCAAACAGAATCACGAGCGGGTACACCCAGGGCAGAAGCAGTCCGAGCGTAAAATGCAGCCAAATAGAATGGCGGCGAGCTTGGGCGATGGATGCTGCCCAGCAGGCCGAGCCCAGCAGAAAAGTCAGGCCCAGGGCCAGTACCATAGCCACCCCGGGATCGGCGTCCAGCTCGGCCTTTTCCGTCTCCTTGGCAAACCACATGGTAATGTCAACGATCTTCTGCCAAGCTTGTCTCAGCAGAAGCTTGCCTTGTTCAATCCATTGTTCTATAGCGTTCTCTTCCATTGCTGTCCTCGCAGTGTGTTGTGGTCAATGCCTTTATTTTTAAAGGTCTTCCGGCGGTGGTTTTGGCGACAGGAACGCCCTAGTGTCCATGTAAATGTAAATAAGATAAAACAAAAAGGCGACCAGGAACATCTCCTGGAAGCTCCAGCCCGGAAAGTCAAAAAAGGAATAAACCAAGGCCAGCAGAAAGGGGGGGATGCAGCAATGCAGGGCGACGGTCCACAGGCTGCCTGGCGATTCGCGCCATTCGCTGCGGAACACCACTGCGGTGAGCATGAAGATGAACAGGCTAAGCAGGATGGGCTTGATTCGCACCAAGGTATGATACGCCAGCAGAAAAGGCGTCATGGCGACGCAGACGGCCTGCGCGTGGCTGGCCAGCGCGGCCGCATCCAGCCGACCGTCAGCACCGCCCGCTATGGCGCTGGCATGTCGGCCCAAGGCGGCCAACTTTTCGCCGGCCAGGATCGGCACACGCAGCACGTGCCGATCGTTGCCCTCTTCCCGCAGCCAGAGCGTCACCGACGCAGGTTCCAGGAGAAGGCCGCGCGGCTCGACGCTGCTGGCCAGCTCGTGGTCAGGCGGAAACGCCTTGGGCTGGCTGGCAAAGTCAAAGCGCCAGAGGTTGACGCGGATTGTATGCGGCAGCTCCCAGTCAGCCTGCCAGTGCAGACGACCTTGCTCAAACCAAATTGCGCCTGCTGCCTTGCCCAGGTGGCTGGCAATGACCCTGGTCTCGCTGACAATCCCCGGCAAGGTCAGCATGACCTTCAACAGCGCCGCCAGAAATGCCATAACCAGCAAAATCACGGTTGGCGCCAGCCAGCGCCGATGCGTCCGAACCGCCTGTATTGCCAGAAATGGGCGCAGGAACAGCGCTGCCAGCACGCTGCGGTAGGGCGGCGGCTCTTCGGGCAACACAGGCAAAGGTGGGAGGTCATGATGTTCTTGCATGCGAGGACACACTTAGCGTTTAGCGAGCTGCTTCAGCTCGTTTTTTTCCATTCGTTTCAACAGCGGCGCCGCGGCTTTCTGCTCTTCGTCCGACGCCCGGTCAATGAACAGAACGCCGTCAAGATGGTCGATTTCATGCTGGAGGCAACGCGCCAACAGACCGCCGCATTCGACGTCGATGACTTCATCGTCCAGGGTGGTGGCGTTCAAGCGCACCCGAGCCGAACGGGTGACTTCGCCTTGGACGCCGGGCAGGCTGAGGCAGCCTTCCCCACAGCACGTTGTCTCAGGCGAGGCCCAGGTGATTTCCGGGTTGACCAAGGCCAAAGGCATGCGCGGATTCAGGCTGACTTCCCCGGGGGACAGCGGTGCGGCAGGCGGCGGGCTGTCCTCGTCAGGACAGGTGTCAACCACGATCAGGCGTATATTGACGCCGACCTGCGGTGCAGCCAGGCCGACGCCGACAACGTCGTTCTCCTGCATGGTCACCACCATGCGGGCAGCCAGCCGCCGCACTTCATCGGTGACTTCCTTGACCGGCGATGACTTCTGTCGCAGCGCCGGATGGCCATTTCGGACTATGCGCAACCGCCGGGGCCGCGCTGACTTGAGAAAATTCAACATCAAACCGCCTCGTTCTGAATGCTCTCTCCCCTTTAGGACAAGAACAGAAATAGCAAACTACCAAATTTAATCGAAAAAGCCGATAGTTCAACCCAGTAGAAGGCTTTTTACCGCAATCGGCAGTCCAGGCGGGTAATGGGGCAGTTATTGATACTCGGAGTTCCGGTGAACTTCAGAGCTAGGCTTCTCGGATAGGGCACTTTAGTGGACAGTGGACAATGGACGGAAGTGGACTTTATATGGACGTTAGTAGACGATGGACTGTGGACTTTAGTGGACATTAGTGGTGAGTGGACGTGGACGGTAGTGGATGTTAATGGACTAAGAGGCTAAGACACGCGTCCTTCACAGGCCTTCAGTCGGCAAAAATGTATCATGCTTACAGTCATGCCCCCTTGCGCCGTAGGCGCTTAACCATGCTTAGGGATAGCCGTACCCCAAGACGGCACCTTGTAAAGGCACTACAGAAGACTGGCCCATTGCGGATTTTTCTCCAACCTCATGTTGCAACGGGCGAAACAGGCATAATCTTAACTGGTGGGAGTGGTGAGCGACGGTAGAAGACAACGCAGGGGGCCAACTGTCCACCCTAGATATTCCGTGGTTAAGTTAAAGATAATTAAGGAGTTGTTGATGGACACCAGACTAATACGGTATTCGTGCGAAGGCTTGGCGTATGCGGCTTGTGAATTGTCATCCTATTTGGACAAGATTTACGGCGGCGAACACCCAATTGAGTTAGGTGACGCCATAGCTGGCTGTGCTTATTTGAGCGTCAACTCATCTTTAAGCATGTTGGACGGATACGATCATTCACTTGTTCGGTATGAAGACGGTATTTTGCGGATTGAGGGTGATAGCGAGTTGTCGTTGTTGTTTGGGGTATACGATTATCTTCAGTTGCTTGGATGTCGCTTCTGGGCTGCTCGTCGCGAGTATGTTCCTTGCGGCAGCGAGGTTTTGTTTGCGGACGGTTATTCACGCAGTTTTCACTCTGCTTTCAAGTATCGGACTTGGGTGAATCGAACGAACGACAGCGATGTTTTGTCGTTTTTGGCAAAGTCCCGCGTAAACATGGTCCTGGGTTGCGGCCCCTGGAATCCGGACTTTAGCTCCGTCCATGCGTCATTAGAGAATGCCGACAAGGTTAAGTCTTTGGGTTTGAAACTGCGTGGCCCCGGCCATGCGTGGCGTGAATTGATTCCTGACGAGGAGTTGTTTGCTGAGCACCCAGAGTACTTTCCGTTGTTTGACGGTGAACGAAAGCCAAACAAGCGGACTGCGTGCTTCTCGAATCCGAAAGTCAGGGCGATTTTTCGGGAGAATTTCGGAAAATATCTGGATGCTCATCCATATTGGGACATTTTTGCATTTTGGCCTGAGGATACGCTTGACCATGTGTACTGCTCATGCCCGGAATGTGCGAAGATGGCGACCCAGGACTGGTACCTGAAATTGGCGAACGAGTGCGCAGAACTGTTTTTCAAACGCTTTCCTGACAAGGTCTTTGAAATTATCGGCTACAATGTAACTGAAACCCCGCCCAGTGAAGGCGAGACATTCTTCAATGACGGAAAAAACTTCCTGGTGAATCTGTGCCTGGGAAGAACACGGGATATTACGGTGGCCCTGGATGGAGAGGACGGAGCCGTCGAGGCAAACCGTAAATTCCTTGCCAAATACAACGCCTGGATGGATTTTCTCAAAGGAGCGAGATATCAGGGTGACGTGATGGTGATGGACTACTACAATACCTGTGCGCCCAATGGGCAGTCGGTGCCGTGCAAGGCCTATCGTTGGGATTGTGAGACCATCCGAAAAGACTTCCTTTTCTACAAGGCCAAAGGTGTTGCAGGGCTAGGTGCGTTTAGCGGGTTTGACATGCTGGCATGGCCGGTGCCGGATTACTTCTGGACGTATCTTAAGATGCAGAACAACCCGTCAATCGCGTCAGTTGCATGGAACAACGAATTCCATGGCGGGTATTGGCATGACAGTGAGTTTGGGTGCGAGTATCGGCAGATTATTCGTCAATTGGACGAATTGCTTCACTCTGATATGCCTGGAAACTTTGACGAAATTGATGAAGCATTGGCCCGAATCAAGGCGACGAAGCCACGCGATATCGAAACCAGCAATTTGCTGGCGACTTTTATAAAATACTGCAAGTTGTTGTGTCGCGTGTACGTTGCGTACAAGTCGGGGGATATCGAATCGGCGAGTCAGGGCAACGAGGAGCTGAACGGGTTTTTTGCGGAGCACGCGTCGATATTGTCGTCTCACATTGCTCCGTATCCTCCATTGTGGATCAATGATTGGCTCGGGAGGCTTAAGCGATGGGGATACTGACATTGCCTGGGTAATTGGTCAGTATACAACCCGGCGCTCCACTGTTATAGACGGTGTGGACATAGTGGACATAGTAGACGGCGTAGTCCAAGCTCACTCTCGCCCCTCGCCCCTAACGAATTATGAATTATGAATTATGAATTATGAATTATGAAATGCACCTCACTCAGCATTCAACATTCAGCATTCAGCATTCAACATTCAGCA
>JAAZKI010000397.1 GCA_012799905.1 Lentisphaerota bacterium
GCTTACAGACGGTAGTCGGAAGTCAATACAGCAAGCGTTCATCACGAGACTTCGCACAATAAAAAGAAATTTCCGTGTATTCAGTGTGTTCAGTGGTTACAAAAACAACCCTATAAAAAAATCAGTGTTCATCTGTGTCCATCCGTGGTTAAAAAATAGGCTGTGGACGGATAGTCCACCCTAAGAGCTTTATGAAAATTATCCATGTTCAGCACAATAACCAGCACTCTTCTACTAAGGAACGCCGATTTTCACTGAGCGTTTATGCTCAAGTCTTGCAGGCGGTTTGAATTCACTTCAACCTGAGCATGGTGACTTCCAGCGGATCGAGTTCGAGCGTAATCGTCGTGCCGGTGATTTGCGGCGGTTTTCCGCCCAGTTCTTGACCGAGACAGGTGATGGCTTGCGGCGCGGTGAAAGTCACGACAGCGTTTTTTTCATGGTCGGCGTTCACGGCCAGGAGCCAGGTCTCGCCGTCTTTTCCGAACAAGCGGACGCCAATTTTGGCAGGCGTTTCTGGTGCAGGCGTGATGGCTAATGGCGTTTCAATGCCGAGAAGGACTTGGTCTAGGCGCTTGACATCAGCGGCCACGGCTTTTATCTCGGCCCAGCGCTCCTTAAAGGGGTCGCGGCGCAAGGCTCGGCCGCCATCGGCAATCAGCTTGTCCATGTGGTGCAGGTCAAACCAGGAATAGTAGACCAGCCCGGTGGCGCCGCCAGCTATGCACATCCAGGTCATGGCCTTCAATTCAGCGGCTGTCGGCGCACGATAGGCGAGGATTTCCTCGTCGGTCTTGCCATGGCCTTTCCAGTAGTAGGCGGCCCAGTTGAAAGCCTGGGGAACCATCCAGTTGGGGAAGCTGCCGAACGCTCCCATAGTCGTCCAGCGGGCCCAATCCAGGGCTTGGGACGGTGGGAGGTTGGGGATGGGATAGGGGTCAGTGCCGATGACGTCGAAACTTGGGATATAATCGCGGACTTCGCTGACTTGGTACAGCACCGTCCACGTTGGCCGGCCAGGGTCAAGCCGTTCCATCTGGTCGCGCCGCGCACTCAATTCATCGATCATCTTCAAAGGCCGCTCATCATTGATATACCAGGCGATAATGGCAGGATGATCCTTGAGGCTCTCGACCACCGATGCAGTTTTGTCTGATGCTTCCTGTGGGGTCTTCAGATCGCCGCGGCCGCTATAGAAGTCTTTTACACTGTAGATGACCTTGATGCCGGCTGCTTCGGCTATGTCCAAGGCTTCGCGCTTAGGGTAATTATACGGCATCAGGCAGTTAAAGGGGCTGTCGCGATAGATTTCCAAGTCGCTGTCGCTTATCCCGCCAAAATACATGCCCAGGGGGAAGAAGGGTTTTCCGTCCACGATCAGGCGTCGATGGCTGTCGATATAGGACTTCCAGGCGGGCAGGGTGGCGACCCGGTGAATCGTGAGCTGCTTTGAATCGGTCTGGCCGCTATTAGGGTTGACCGCATCCAGCCGGATTACGTAGTCGCCCGGTGCCAAGTCGGCGGTCGGAACTACGAAGCGGATCGACTTCTCGTCCGGGCCGCCCATCGGCCTGAATGATTGCAGTTCCTTGCCGTCGGTTGTCAGCAGTTTGAGGAGGATGCCAGGCAGTTCCTCGGGTCGGACATCGCCTTGCGGTGTGATGATGGAGGCAAATACGGTCATCGGTTCGCCAGTGGTGTAGTGGCGGTAGCAGTCAGTCGTCAGCACCCCCAGGAACGGCGGGATGTATTCATAGAGGAAGACATCGTCGAACCAGGCCTCGCCAGTGCTGCCTTGCCGACAGTAGCAGGTGATGTTAAAGCGGGTTGCTTCGGCTGGAATATAGTGCGGCATATCGTCTTCCACCAGCACCCATTTGCCATTGGTGTCCTTGGCGCCGCTGGGATAGGAGCCGCCAAGGTATTTGCCGTCTTTGTCCCACCATTCCACGCAAACGGTCGGGCCACCACCCTTCATGCCGGACGATTTTACCCAGGCGCCGAAACGATGGAATTTTTTCTTGTCAAGCTCGATGTTTTGGCCGCACAGCACGTATGGCTTTGGCTCCTGGTGCGAGAAATGGAGGCTGGCCTTGCCGGTTCGGGCAGTTTCAGTGCTGACTGTATAATAGGGTGCTGAGCCGTCCCAGCCGACTGCCCGGCCATCGGGGTCGATTTCCTCGAAGCCGGGATTGCGAACCAGGTTGACGGGTTCTTGAGCCAGCAGAGTGGCAGCAAGGAAGGATAGGCAGGAAACTGCCAGGCTACAGGTCAATTTGCGTAGACTCATGGTGTTTTTCTCATGATTGTGGTGGACGATATCTGGGGGGAACGCTTGAGGAAAATGTATTTCGTTTGAATGGCGTTGGTTGAGCCGCAGCTGTTATTGTTTTACGGGTCATTGGTGGGATTGCGGCAGGGTCAGCAGAGATACCGCAGGCTTGGGCGAGCCGGAAAGCAGTGCGGCCATATGTCGAGCAATTCCGGCAGAAATACGCCTACTCAATTTTTTGCTGTAAACGTATCTACCATATAATTATAATACTGTCTTTTGTGCATTTCAAGTGCGCTTTGCACTTTTTTATTCGGCGGACAAAGTCCCCAAGTTGAGTCAGCCGATGACGAGGTTGGCGTAGTGTTCCGAGTCAGTCAGGATGCCGCCGCTGCGGTGGAAAAAGTCCTTGGACAGTTCAAAGCAGCCGTTGTGGACAGTTGTCCACGGTGCTCCAGCCTGGGGGTGATAGCTCTGCATGGTTTCCCAGTTGCGGTAGTTCTGGTGCCCGTTGGTTTCCACCACCCCGATTTTCAGGCCTGGCAGCGGTGCGATGCGGGCAGCAAAGGACTTGTTCCAATCGACCTGGATGGGGCCGACGGTCAGGTCTGCGCAGAACATGGGGACGTTGGCCTCGTGGGCGACCTTGGCGATTTTCAGGGTCATGCTCATCGTCTTGGCGATTGGCTTGAGGGCGATGGCGCCGTAGCCGAGGCTGATGCGTTCGCGCACATCTTCGTCGCAGTGAGCGCTTTCATCAGCGGCGATGCGCACGCCGAGGTCGCTGACATCAACCAGGTAGTCTTCCGGGAACGGCTCTTCCACAATCATAATCTGGTCCAGCATGCCGATTTTATCGCAGTGGTCAAGCAGGCGGCGCAGCCTGTCTTTGCTGTCATAGCGGCCATTGGCGTCGAAATAGTAGGGAATTTTGCCATTGGTGGTGTAGGGCGTTTCGCGGCTGCCAATGGCGCGATGGATTTCCTCGACCCGTGCCATGTCCCATTGCAGCATTTTTTCCTGGTCGCCGTCCTTATCAGGGTCTGAGCCGATTTTGACTTTCATGAAGAAGTAGCCTTCTTCCACGTGTCGGATGATTTCCGGCATAGGGACGGCGTAGGCCATCAGGGGTATGCAGCCGACCAGGTTATGGCGATGGCTGAGCAGAGGCTGGTATTCGACCGGGATCATGTCATCAAACGAGGTGAAGTCATTTTCGCGGGCGTAGAGCAGCCAGGCGGCAGCGTCAACGCCGACTAAGGCGTTGAGGGCGAAAGTCATGCGGAGGTTAGGGTTGCGGGTGATGGCCTTGCCGTATTCCCAGGTCGCGGGCAGCAGGCGGTCAAGAAGATCGAACGGAGTGTCGAAGGTCATGCCCTTGGCCTGTCGCAATGCGTATTCGGTCATGGCGAACATCAGGCTGTTGCCTGCGGCTTCGGAGTGGTTGACGAAAATGTCCGCGTCCGACCATAGCACGCTTTGGGTGTTCAAGCCGATGGCGCGTTGGCCGGTTGTTGCTTTGAGCAGGGCGACGCTTTGCCAGATTTCTGACATATAGCCGCCCTTGAAGCCAAAGGGCCGGCGCAGCGGCTCGCGTTCAAAATTGGCGTCGACCGAGGCGATGGTGATGCTCATGATGTGTTTCCTGACTGGGATGGCGGCGCGGTGGTTTAGGCTGCGCCAGGGATGTTTTCAGTGTCTTAAAGAATGGCGGGACGGGGGCAATACTCGTTACTTAAGATTTTTTAACCACGAAATACACGAAAAGGCACGAAAATTTTTTATAGGGTTGTTGCTTTGACGGATGGGATTGCAAGCGGAAGTTCAGTCTGGTTTGTTGTTTCCTTCA
>JAAZKI010000554.1 GCA_012799905.1 Lentisphaerota bacterium
CGGAGGCCAATGCGACGCATCTCACATGCAATGGGTCCAGGCTCGCGTCGCATACCCGCTCCAAATAATAGCCATAGCCGCATAATTCTGTGCCGACTGGCGACGGAATCTCTTTTATGCCAAATCCTGCCTTAAGCATAGCACACATTTTTCACCTCAGAGTTTGTCAACCAGTGGTTTGTATTTTTGCAAAATCCGCTCATTGATGGCATCGCCATTATCAACATTGCTGGATGAGAACACATCGATTTCTCGGTGGCTTTGAATAGCAAGCTCCACGCATCTGCTTCCAATTGCCTGAAGCATGGCGGCGCCAACTGCTGTGGAGGTCGCGCCCACCTTATACGCCAAGCCGACATCAATGGATGCATCGCCTATGCAGCCGCCATTGTCCAGAACCAGGTCAGCGACTTCCATCAAGCGCAAGTTCAGGTCGTTTCGCGGAGAACAGCTCTGACTATGCCTTACGTTGGTCAAGGCAACCACAAAAGCGCCTTTTTTCCGCGCCTCCGCAGCCATTTCAACCGGAACTGCATTGCGCCCAGAGTTGGAGCAGACAATGAGCATGTCTCCAGAACCTAAGTTGTATTTTTCAAGCAGCTTGGCGGCATATCCGGCTTGCCGTTCCAGGGTTGTGCTTCCGCTGGCGCTGACATGAAGCATGAGCGGCTCGTCAAGAATTGGAATGACAGCAGCCAGTCCACCGGCGCGGTAAAACATCTCCTCTGCCAATATATGCGCATGGCCAGTGCCAAAAATATAGAGGAAATGGCCGCTGGTGACGCAATCGCACAGCCTGGCGGCTACCTTTTCCAGGTTTTCCCTTTGCTCGTCAAAGACTCTGTCCAGTATCTGCTGGAGCGTGCGTTTATACAACTCGATTGCGTTCATGTTGTCCTATGCTCCCATGTATGTTTCATTCTTGCGATGATTTCATCATTCAGGGTTCCGCGCTCCATCATATACATCAGCACCGCGCCAAGTTCTGGCGGAAGCTCCATTTCGTGCACCTCAACATCAGTGCATATTGAGGACAGCTTCTGCAAAAACAATCTGCGTATTTGTCCGGAGTGTTCAAACATCCCACCGTAGAGGCACACGTGACGGGGGCAGCGTTCCAGGGCTTTGCCGGTCATCCTGGCAAGGATGGTCATCTGCTCTGACACAATCTCTTTGCTGACGCTGTCTCCTGCTTCGGCCTGTTGGTCGACAATGCGTGCAAATTTCGCTATGTCAGCCGGTTTGCGCCCTTCTTCGTAGAGTGCATTGATGAGCCCCCGTGCATCGTCAACGCCAAAAAAGTCCAGTGCGCAGCGTCCCAGTTCAGTGTCCGGACCAATCTGCTCCAGGCTCATCAAAGCCGCTTTCAGCCCTTCAATTGCCAGTCCATAGCCGCCGCCAGGCTCATCAAGCTTATAGCCCCACCCGCCAATAATATGCTGCTTCCTGTTTTCGTCCAGCCCGATGATTATGGCGCCTGTTCCGCTGATGACGACGACGCCGGGTTTGCCCAGCAAGCCGCCAATTAGAGCCACATAGGCATCGCAGTCCAGTAAAAGTTTATCTGGCGGAAAAACATCGCCGGCAAAACTTGCGACAGTTGCGTCATCCGCCCGGAAATCCTGCGCCGCCAGGCCAAGCGACAGGCCATCATAATCAGTGCGGCCAATTTTTGCCAGTAGTTTGTCAACAGCTTGTTTCAGCCTCGTTCTTGCCGACGCCATGCCAATGGCGTAGTAGTTCAAACCTTCGCCATTGCCGGCGCCGAGCACAGTTCCATCACCAAGCACCGCCACTAACCTGCTATGAGTGCCGCCGCCGTCAACACCGATGATCAACGATGAGTTCATGGTCATGCGTTCCGCAAATATGCTTAATTTTTATCAGACCTGACCTGCTTATTGCCCAGGAATTGAAAAATTATTCAAAGAATATATATATTATAATGCAGACAAATCATTTAACAATGGATAAAATCGTCATGAACAATACCATTAATTACCTTCCCTCCCTTCATTCTCTCCCCAAGGGAATTCGCGATGTGCACCGCCGGTACGGGCTGTGGATATGCAAATTTATACGAGGGTCTACCGCTCAACCGATGATGCCGGAAAGCTTGCCTTTGAGGCGCTTCGAATTTTACGACCTTTCGCACATGTTCGATGGACGCGGCTGGTTTTGCGCTGACGATGGCAAGGTGACAGAGGCCAAAAAGGGAGACGGGATATTGGTTGCGCCAG
This sequence comes from Lentisphaerota bacterium, assembly GCA_012799905.1. Lineage (GTDB taxonomy): Bacteria > Verrucomicrobiota > Lentisphaeria > Oligosphaerales > Oligosphaeraceae > JAAZKI01. The sequence goes on from JAAZKI010000554.1 coordinate 2,241, forward strand.
GTTTTCAACATAAATATGGCGGACTGAATGAAGTCTATGTCGAAGACGCGATATCGTTTTGCGGCCCTCTTGCAGACTATCTATTCGAGGTCGGAATCATTAAAAACGGCGTTTTCAGGATAGGGAAGGCGCGGCGACTGCTGCCAGTCATTGAACTGGCATTGGACCACTCTGACAATGCCCAGATTATGGCCAATATCGAACTCCAGAAGCTCCTTATGGACTTGTATTTCGAAAATAAAAACATGGTGCAGAAAAATGATGCGGTGTTCGAACAGCTTCTGGGAGAAATACGAAAAGCCCCAGGGAAATACTGGAGCCTTGATGTAATGGCCGAGTTCTGCAACATCAGCATCTCGCAGCTCAATCGGCTGTTCAAGAAAGAAACCGGAATGACGTCCAAAAATTATATTGACAGCATCAGAATGGACATCGCCGCCGAAATGCTGGCTTCAAGCTCCACCACCATCAAGCAAATCGCAAAGGAACTGGGGTATCCTGACCCGTATCACTTCAGTCGCCGCTTTAAAGAAATCAAAGGATATGCTCCAATGCAGTACAAGGAACTTTTTTTGAGATGATCAAGGGGGATGATAGGTGGGGGAGCGCAAGGGGGAGAGGAAAGATAATCGGTCACCGATTGATGCTTGGAGGTCTCTTAGGGCGGACTCCTCACTTACAACCTATTTTTCACCACTGAACACACGGAATACACGGAAGTTTTTGATATTGTGCGAAATTTTGTGATAAGCGCTTGTAGTACAGAATCCAGTTGACGTATGTCGTACTGGCGGCCCGAAGAGAAAGCAACATAAAAGCCCAGGGTAGGGTAAGCGGCCTCGCCAGGGGACGCGCAGCCCTGGGAGAGGCGTATAATATTTGAAGCCCCGGAGGGGTACCCATAAATCGTCGCCCTCGCACGCGCGCACGACAGAATTTGGGAGGGTGGCCCCCCTTTGGGTGGGTGGGGTCTGATTTCTAAGCCCGCAGGAAAAATAGGCCACAAAACGCCCTTTTTCAAACGGCTTTTTGCAGAATCATAGTTATTTTGTGCTTGAGTAGGATTCTGCCTGGCGCGCTGGCATCATGCTTTCCATCTCTAGAAATGGCACCCGGATGAGACCGATGACTTTTGGGAATCTAAGTGAGATAGGATAAGATGAGTGGCGCCCTGCGGCTCAATGTTCAATGGCGGACCGATTACGAGAAAAGGCCCCGTGGCTTTTTCCTCCCCTCGTAAAACCAATCAATCTTCATCAAATAGCCTTGAGTTTGGCGTCGGCAAAGTCGAGCATAGCGTCCCAGTCAGCCGGAGTGCAGGCGTGCTGGCCGGTTCGCAGGAAGTAGCCGATGTCCTGTCCGATGAGCACGTCTGGCGGAGGCGGCGTGTCAGCCCCCAGGCCAGGTGAGTTGAACAGCCGATAGACGGCGCTGGCTTCGTGGGCAGAGATGAATTCGCCAATCGGGTCGGCATAGACGTCCTCAGTGGCGCTGGTAATCAGCAGCAGCCGCGGCGCAATCAGGGACAACAGCGTGTGCTGATCAAAGGGCAGCTCGCTCTCGCGGTTGACATAGCGGCGGAAATTGGCGCCGTGCCAATGCGGGTTCCAGTGGTCGACCCATTCGAAATTCTCGCCGAATTGGCGTCGCGAGAGCTTGGCGCCGCAGCATCCGGAGCAGACGGATACGGTCATGGCGATGCGTTCGTCATTGGCGCCAGCCCAGAGCGCGACTTTGCCCAGGCGGGAAAGGCCGTGGACGACCAGCCGGGAAGCATCGACTTCAGGCTGGGCTTCCAGGCAGTCGAGGGCGCGGCTGACGCCCCAGGCCCAGGCGCTGATAGCGCCGTAGGGGCTGTCTTCAGCCTCCCATTCCTCCTCGCTGATGAACAGCTTCCAGATGCTGTCGTTGAAGCCGTCTGGCCGATCAGGGTAAAGGTCGTAGTAGCACAGGGTGGCGCTGGCATAGCCGCGGGCAAGGGCTTTTTCAAAGTTCCAACGGCCAGCGGTGAGGCCGCGGTTCTCCTCGGTGACGCGATTGTCTTCATACCTGGCTGTCCCGTAGGACGGATAGCGCTTGGTGACAGTCGCATTGACGCCGGGGTCGGCTGTGCAGGAGGCATTGCCTTTGAAATTGAGGCCGAAGAAAGTCGGCGCTGGTCGGGTCGCGCCGTTGGGCAGATACAGGAGCAGGAGCAGGTCGCGTTCCTGGCCGCGGTGTCCGCAGCGGATGACGATTTCGCGCCGGGTGGCGAGACCGCCGAGGGCGTCGCGTTGCTCGCCAATCGTCCGGAACGCGAGCGTGTCCGGCCGTGGGGGCAGGGGGCCGTACATGGCGTCAGCGATCATGCCCAAGCGCCGCGGTCGTTCGTGGCGGCAGTAATCGACTGCATTGACGATGTCAATGCCG
>JAAZKI010000474.1 GCA_012799905.1 Lentisphaerota bacterium
ATGTTGAATGCTGAATGTTGAATGCTGAATGTTGAATGCCGAGGCGCATTTCATAATTCATAATTCGTTAGGGTCGAGGGGCTGAATGCTGAATGCTGAATGCTGAATGCTGAATGTTGAATGCCGAGGCGCATTTCATAATTCATAATTCATAATTCATAATTCATAATTCGTTAGGGTCGAGGGGCGAGAGTGAGCTTGGACTACGCGCTGTCCGCCATGTTTATCGCATTCACCGACGCGCAGCGGTAGAAACGCTGAAAACATGTTGTTGGGATGGCCATGATCAACGGCTGACCGATTACGGGACATGACATTGGCGCCAGTTTTCTTTTCGCCGCTACAATGCATTTTACAGCAGAGACTTGCGAAAAGCAGCGCGGTCTCACCCCTGCGCTTCCGCGGCTGGCTTTGGCGGTCATTCGAAATGGAACACTTCCTCACCGGGGCGGCAGTAGCCGAATTTCTCCCTGGCGACGCGTTCAACCGCCTGTGGCTTGCCGCTGCGGAGGTCGTCGATTTCTTTCTGGAGCTGGGCGACTTCCTGCTCTTGGGCTTCATGCTTCATCTGCAGGGTATGCAATTCCTCTTGCAGGTTCCTGATGTCGCTGAGTGCCGGAGTCAGCCAAACAAAGGCCGCTCCAAACATAAGGAGGCAGACGATGATCAGCAAGATATCACGAAATGTCATGACGGCAGTCCTTTTCCGTTGCTGCGCAGGTCAAAGTCACTGGTCGCCGCGCATGTCCCAAAGTCTGGAGAACGTTTTTTTAATTGAGAATAAAGTCAGCCTGGTCTGGCCGTTGAAACTGCATGAGGAATATTCCGAGCCTGAGCACCTGCCCTGCCCTGGTTTCCGCCAAGGTTTTGGCAAGGTCGGCGGTGGTGGCCGTCTCGGCCGAGCCGGCCTGGAAAATGATGTCGCCGCGTTTCAGCACATTGCGCCAAGGCGCGTTCTGCACGGCGAATTCGGCTTCCGGCAGGATTTCGCTGACTGCCAGTCCGCGGGCGTCGACATTTAGTCCCAGGGCCTGGTTCAGGGTCGCGGTCAGCCGCTGCACCTGCAAGCCCAGGCGAGTTTTGATGAGGACGTTATCCGGCATGGGACCCAAAGTGTACGTCACCTTTCGGTTGTCCGCCAGGAGCATGGTGACCTGGTCGCCGACGTTCAGATGCCAGACAGCGCGGCCGAAATCAATCATGCAGCGCACTCGGCTGGCGTTGACGGCGACAATTTCATCCCCGGAACGCAGCCCTGCGGCCGCAGCCGGACTGCCAGCCACGACTTCCTGCACGATGACGCCTTGTTCACCGCGCATGACCGGTGTCCACAAATCAATGCCAAGCCAGGTGTTGCCAAAACGGTCTGGCAGCAGCCAGTGGCTGAGGAAGCAGGCCAGGCGGCGCATGGGAATGGCGAAACCGATGCCCTGGGCGTCATTGCGGATCGCCTGGTTGATGCCGATCAGCTCGCCGTCCAGGTTGATCAAGGGGCCGCCGCTGTTGCCGGGGTTGATGGCCGCGTCGGTTTGCAGAATGTCGTCGTAGACGGCGTCGCCATCATTCAGGCTGCGATTCATGGCGCTCAAGACGCCCTGGGAAACGCTGTGCTCCAAGCCAAAGGGATTCCCGATAGTCAGCACGGTTTCACCCAGCATCAAGTCGTCTGGATTGGCAAACTTGGCGGCTTGCAGGGGCTTGGCAGAAAAGTCTCCGGACAGGCGCAGCAGGCACAAATCGCTGGGAGCGTCATAGCCGACCAGCACCGCCGGGTAGCTTTTGCCATTCCACAGTCGCACCTCGGCATTGTTGGCGCGGCGCACTACGTGATGATTGGTCAGCACCAAGCCGCGGGAATCGACAATGACGCCGCTGCCCAGCGGAAAGTACTCCTTCACCATTTTCGTGCGTGCTCGATAGAAAGTGCCGAAAAACTGGTTGTAGAAGGCGTCATAGCCGTCGTTCGTCTTGACCATGCGTTCGGTGCCGATATTCACTACCCAAGGCAGGACTGAGCGCACGGCCAGGACGGTCGGCGTTAAGCGCATGCTGGCTGTGAGGGAAGGCGTTTCTTCCCCAAAAGCAGCCGCCAGCAGGAAAAACGAAACCAGGACAGACAAGGAAGTACGCATGGCACTTTTCACGGCGGAGTAGTGATTCAGGCGAAATAACAGCGATTGAATGACATAATAAAATATTGGCTGGAAGGCCGATTGTCAACGCAGCTAAGGCTTTTTCCTGTAATCAGTCAGTCATTGATAGCGGTCATCCCAACAGCATGGTTTCAGCGCTAATTGTGGCACCTCTACGAGGTGCCAGTTTTAGGGTATGCCTTCCCCCAGGCTGAAGCCTGGGGTTAAGCATGGTTAAGCGCCTACGGCGCAAAGGGGCATGACTGTAAGCATGATAGATTTTTGCCGGCTGAAAGCCTGTGGGGGGACACGTGTCGAAAGCTCCACTCTCCACTAAAGTCCACTGGCGTCCACGTCCACTGCCACTAAAGTCCACTTCTGTCCACAGTCCATCGTCTACTGACGTCCATTAAAGTCCACTTGCGTCCATTGTCCACTGTCCGCTAAAGTGCCTTATCCGGGAAGTCTGGCTCTGAAGCTCGCCGACGCTCCAAGTATCAATCAGTGACCGATTACTTTTTCCTTGTCATCGCGATTTGCCAGTTTTGCAACTAATTGTACATTACTATTAACCGTCAATTCCGCAAACGCTGTCCGTGATTCGTTTTCCGGAACAGCGTCCCGGACCAACCAAGGCAAGGAGGAATGTTGATGAAACGTAAACTTAGAATGGGCATGGTCGGTGGTGGACCAGGCGCCTTCATCGGCGACGTGCATCGGAGGGCGGCTCGCCTGAATGGCGACATTGAACTGGTCGCCGGTGTGTTCGGCACTGATGTGGCCAAGTCCCGCGAATGCGGCAAGGAACTTTTCTTAGACCCGGCCCGAGTCTATCCGGACTACAAGGACATGGTCGCCGGAGAAATGAAGCTGCCGGCGGACGAGCGCATCGACTTTGTCGCCGTCGTCACCCCGAATCGCATGCACTACCCCATCTCCAAGGCTTTTCTGGAAGGCGGCTTTCACGTCCTCTGCGAAAAGCCGATCTCGATGTCCTCGAAAGAGGCCATTGACCTGAAGGCGACTTTGGTCAAAACCGGCAAGTTGTTCGCCCTGATGCACAACTACACCGGCTATCCCATGGTCAAGCAGGCACGCCAGATGGTGGCGGACGGCGCCCTCGGCACTGTCCGGAAAATCAATGTCGAATATTCCCTGGGTTGGCTGGCTGCGCCCAACGCCGGCAAGCAGGCCTCCTGGCGCGTCACCCCGTCCGAAGCCGGCATTTCCGGCTGCATGGCGGACATTGGCACGCACGCGCAGAACCTCATCCATTATGTGACTGGGCTGGACATTGTCTCGCTCAATGCTGACCTGGCGACGTTCGTCCCCGGTCGGGCCCTGGATGACGACGGCAGCGTCATGCTCCGCTTCAACAATGGCGCCCGCGGCGTTATCTTTGCCAGCGAAGTGGCCACCGGCGAGGAAAACAACTTCGTCCTCAAGATTTATGGTGACAAGGCCGGCTTGGAGTGGCGTCAGGAAAGCCCGGAAAACTTGATTTTCCGCACCAACGACGCTCCGATGCAGGTGTACCGGCGCAATTGGGCCGGCGTCGGCGAGGCAGCCAAGAAAGCCAGTCATCTGCCGGCGGGCCATCCCGAGGGCTTTCTCGAAGCGTTCGCCAATATCTACCGCGCCTTTGCCGATGCGATCATCGCCAATTTGAACGGAGAAAAGAATCCGACCGGCGACTTCCCGGGCATTGAGGACGGCATTTCCGAAATGCGTTTTTTGGAGGCGCTGGTCAAGAGTTCGAACACCGGCCAGTGGGTGACTATGTAACAGCTTCCGCGCCGGGGGAGGCGTCTGGCCTCTCCCCGGCTTTTCTTGTTTGCTTGACGCTTGGCGCCATGCCTCCGGAACGAGACCACCACATAGAAAGCAAGTTGGAATATCATGAAAATTAAGCAGCAGTTGCAGGAGCCGGCGCGTGATTTGCCGGTTATGGGCGAGTACGACGTCGTCGTCGTCGGGGGTGGAATTGCGGGCGTTGCCGCTGCTTTGGCGGCTTCCCGGGCTGGTTCTAAAGTCTGCCTGCTGGAAAAAGTCTGCGCTTTGGGCGGCTTGGCGACGGTCGGCAATGTGATCGTTTATCTTCCCTTGTGCGACGGCAATGGCCGGCAGGTCATCGGCGGCATCGGCGAGGAGCTGCTGCGGCTGTCAGTGGAAGGCGAGCCGTCGGTTCCGGAGATAGGTTTTGAGCCGATACCGGCCTGCTGGGAGCGCGGCGGTGACCTGGAAGAGCGCAAGAAGCGCCGCTTCCGCACCGGCTACAATCCCATCACCTACTTGTACAAGCTCGAACGCCTGCTCCTCAAAAATCGGGTTACGCTGTTCTATGACACGCGTTTTTGCAACGTCATCAAAGAGGGCCGCCACATCCGCGCTGTGATTGTCGAGAGCAAGGGCGGCCGCACCGCTCTTTTGTGCAAGGCGGTCGTGGATACTAGCGGCGAGGCCGACGTGTGCGTCGCCGCCGGTGAGAAGACATCGTCGATCGGGGGCAACGTCCGCTGCGGCTGGTATTACTATGTTGACGCCAAGGGCCAGGTGCGCCTGCGCCCCTTGACTGATTCTGGCCACATGCCCAGCCGACGCAAGCCAGGCGTCAAATACATTACCTTCAAGGGCGACAGCGCCGCGCAGGTGACTGCCCATGTATTGGCGTCCCGCGAGATGATGATGGCTGACATGGAGGCTATCAAGGCCAAGGAAGGCGGCAATCCTTACCCGATTATGATTCCCACCATTCCCTGCTTCCGCATGTCGCGGCGCCTGTCCGGCAAAGTCACCCTTAAGCCGACTGATGACCATCGTTGGTTTGATGACAGCCTCGGCATGACTGGCGACTGGCGCAAGGCCGGGCCGATCTTCTGCCTCCCGCTCCGTTCCTTGGCTGCGGTCAACACCGCCAACTTGATTACGGCCGGGCGCTGCATGTCGTCCACCGGCGACACCTGGGACGTCACCCGCGTCATTCCCACTTGCGCCGTTTCCGGCGAAGCCGCCGGCGCTGCCGCTGCCTTCCTCGCTCGCGAGGATAATGACATCGGCTTCTTCGACCTCGACGTCTCGACTCTCCAGAAACACCTCCGCCGCCGCAGAGGAATCATCGACAAGAGCCTCCTGGCGCAATAAGCCCACGGCTGGCGGCTGCGCACTCAGCCTGCGTGTCACCTGCTTCGAATAGCGGTGGCCGCAGGCATCGTCTTTCCTACTCACGCACAATCTTGCTATGATTCTGCTTTGGCCAGGTTGATTTGCGGCCTCGGTCACGCATGTTATGGTTTGCCGGCTGTTTGTTGACAGACAGCGCATTAACCCCAAGGGTGGAGGCAAGCCATGACGACAAATAACTATGACGACAATAGCGGCGTTTCTCTGCGACAGGCGATGACGTTGTTGCGTCGCCTGACCTCTGGTCGGCCTTCGAATCCCGGCCGCTGGGAAGTCATGGAATCGCACCCGGCCGGGCAGCACAGCCAGTTCAGCGAGCGTTTTTTGCAGATTCTCTGGAATGAGCGGCATCTCGCGCCAGACCTCCGTTGCCAGGATGGTCGCTCGCTCAAAGTGGTGTCCCCGGGCGTCTGGAACGTCGGTCGCGGCCCTGACTTCAGCCAGGCTGCGTTGCTGTTTGACAATCGCTTGACAGCAGGCGACGTTGAAATCCATCGTCGCACTTCCGACTGGAACCGACACGGGCACTCGCAGGACGAGGCATACGCCAACGTCATTCTGCATGTTGTCTGGGATGATGACGGACCGCCGCCGCGGCCAGGCATGGCTACCCTGGTGCTGCAGGGACATCTGCACCCGGCCTGGCAGAAGCTGCTCTGGGAAATGGAAGACGCCTGCTATCCGTATTGCCGACAAGTCCCAGCCGGCGCTTGCGCCTTGCGCTGGGCTCTTTCAGACGATGCCCGACTACGCGAAATCCTGACTGCTGCCGGCCTGGCTCGGTTCACCGCCAAGGGAATCCGCCTGGCTCGCCTGGCAGCTGAACACGGCGTTGACCAGGCCCTGTATGAAACGGTTTTCGAATGCCTGGGCTACAAGAATAACCGAGTGCCCTTTCGACGGCTGGCCGAGGCCGTTGACCTCGAAACTCTGCGTCGGCTGCGGGACGACGACGACCGCCAGGCCCTGCTCTTCGGCACGGCCGGTCTACTGCCCGACCCGACCTGTCAGCCAGTTTTGCCAGCCTGGTTGGAAACCGTCCGCAACTTCTGGGATCGCTGGTGGGCCCTTGGCGCGACGCGCCTGGAATTGCCCTGGGACCGTGCCATGACCAGGCCCTATAACAGCCCCTGCCGGCGCTTAGCAGCCGGCTTCGCCTGGCTGCGGCAAACCGACTTCGCACCCGCTGCCTGGCTGCGCCAGCGCAGCCGCACGGCGGCGTCCGCCAAAGCCCTGCGTCAAGCCCTCACCCTGGATTTGCCCGACGACTCGCTCTGGCGCACGTGTCGTGACTTCGGCCACCTGATCCGCCCTCCCGCCGCCCTCTTGGGCAAAAGCCGCTGCCTTGACATTATGGCCAATGTATTCCTGCCGTATCTTGCCGCCATGCTGGAACTCGCCCCATCATCCGCAGAGGCGTCGACAGCCGAAGCAGAACGCGTGCGACAGACCTTTCTCCTGTTGCCTCCCGCCCAGGGCAACCGCTTGTTGACCGAAGCCGCACATCGTTTTCTGACCCCGCCCAGCCGAGCCCGGGAATTGCTCAAAACCTGCTGCCAGCAACAAGGCCTGATGGACATCTACCAGAATTTCTGCCTCGCCCTGGACCACAACTGTGAACTCTGTCCATTTGTCAGCGCCGAAAAAAATGCTGCCTCGGATTGACCCGGCGCTTGCAGCAGTGCCGCCGTCTTTCATGGCAGCATGGTTTCAGCGCTAACTGTAGTGCCTTTACAAGGCACCAGTTTTTGGGGTATGTCTTAAATGCCTACGGCGCAAATGGATGTGGACATAGTGGACATAGTGGACATAGTGGACGGAGGCTGCCGTACGCAGTAGTATAGCCTTATAGGCTACCGTATGTTTCGCATTTTTAGCATTTCTGCCGTTGCGCGGCGGAGGACATGGTGTACATGGCGGACAGCGTAGTCCAAACTCGCCCCTCGCCCCTCGCCCCTCGCCCCTCGCCCCTCGCCCCTCGCCCCCCGCCCCTCGCCCCTCGCCAAGCGGTAAATAGGGCGTTGATGTTTTAAATTTGCATATTAAATTAAAAGTTAGTATAATTAGTTTCATCGCGTCCTGAATTTTAGTTTCAAGGACGGTTTACAAAAACAACCAATCAGGCGGAAAGAGAAGGCAACTCAGCATGGGATTGCTCAAGGAATTCAAAGCCTTTGCGATGCGGGGCAACGTCATTGACATGGCCGTCGGTATTGTTATCGGCGGCGCTTTTGGTAAGATCGTGTCGTCCTTTGTGGCTGATATTATCATGCCGCCGTTGGGTCTGCTGCTCGGCAAAGTCAACTTCACCGATCTCGCCATCACCCTCAAGGAAGCCGTTCCCGCAGTGATTGAGAATGGCCAGGAAGTCAAGCCGGCTGTGGCGGCCGTCACCTTGAACTACGGCACCTTCATTCAGACGACAGTTGACTTTCTGATCATCGCATTTGCCATCTTTATGGTAATCAAGGCGATGAACAGCTTCAAGCGCAAGGCCGAAGAAGCACCCAAACCCCCGCCTGCACCGTCCAAGGAAGAAGTTCTGTTGACGGAAATCAGAGATTTGTTGAAAAATAAATAAGGCACAGAGGCTTCTTCTCGACTGGTGTCAACGCATCGCATCTGGGACTGCCTTTTTGACCGGGCGCTCCGCCTCTGCGGGCAATTTATGCTTTTCCCGGGCGCTGAAGCGGCCTTGTTCTCATTGCCTTGAACCATTATATTAATCGTTTTGCTTAGTATGCCTCTAGTCACTTCCCGTATCATCAACCTCATTTGTCAGAAAGAAAGATCCATGAAACGTTTCGCCTTGGTATTAGCCGTCATGTTTTCCGTTAGTTTGGCCCGAGCCGACAAGATTTGGCTCAGTGACGGGTCGGTTCTAGTTGGTCAGGTTCAGCAGGTTTTTAAGGGCAAAGCCAAGATTAAGACTGACTTTGCCGGCGTCATCACCATTGACCAGGCCAAGATCGTCAATATTGAAACCGCCCTGCCCCTGCACGGCGTCCTGAATAACGATGAGCGCCTGAGCGGCAAAGTGACGCCTGGCGAAGCCGGCCAAGTCAAAGTCGAAGGCGTCGCCGCCCCAATCGCCTTGAATAATGTTAAGGCCTTGTGGATGACTGGCGCGCCTGACCCGACCATACCGACGCTGCCCTCCGCCCGCAAGTGGTCCGGTGAAGCCTCTATTGATGTCTCCGGCAAAACTGGCAACACCGAGAAATTCACTGGCGGCGCTGGCCTCAAGGGCATCATGGAAGGCCCCCAAGACCGCCTGATGCTGTATGTCAACGGTGTCTATTCCCGTGAAAACAGCGTCACTAACGAAAAAGAATATCGGTTTGGCGCTGATTATGAACGCATGATCGCCAACACCCACAATTCTTGGTTCGCCAAGGTCGAATTCGAGAAGGACGACTTCAGCGGCTACAAGCTCCGCACCCACGCCGTCGCCGGTTACGGTTATTTCTTCTTCAAAGAGCCGGACCACCAGCTGCGGCTCCGTATCGGCGCCAGTTATATGCGCAAGGAATACTACGACGGCGAGAAAGACAATGCATACGGCTTCGACCTGAATCTGCATTATGAGCGCCTGATTGACGAGTGGGGCAAGCTGGTCAGCGACGTGACCTATACGCCAGCTCTTAATGATACCGACGATTACAGGATTTATCACGAGTCAGCGCTGGACATCCCGCTGCTCATGAAGAAGCCCCTCAGCCTGCGACTGGGCATTTCCAACGAATACAACAACCTGGTTGACGAGGACGCCGAACGCCTCGACACCACCTACTTCGCCAAACTGGTCTACAAGTGGAAATAAATGGCCACGCCTGACCTACCTAAAACGCGCCTGACCTGAATCGGCGCATCTTGAACCGGCGACGCCAAACCACAAGGCGTCGCCGGTTTTTGCTTTTCGTGCGTAATTGAGGCAGTACATACATTCTTGCCCACTAAATCCGCTCGCCGCTAATCTCTCGTCATCAATTCGCAAAAAACTACGCAGTACCTATTTTTTCGCCATCTTTGCTTGTAAAAATCGGCTGGCGGCAATACGCTAATATTTTGATATTTTTGCGGCGACTTCGTGATTCTCGAATATCAACGTAACCATAAGCAATGAGGTTATTATGCTCGACAATATGATTAATTCAGACTTACCTTGTCCTTGCGGCAGCGGGAAAAAGTACCGGTTTTGTTGCCAGCGTATGGCAAAAGACGTCAATGCGCTGAAAGCCACTCTGTCGCCAAAGGCGCTTGCCGACTTGGAAGAAAGCGAGAGTCTGCAAGCCAAGGGCATGAGATGTATGGACCAAGGCCAGTACGAACAGGCGATTATATATTTTACTAAAGCCTTAGAAGCAAGCAGGCTCATAGGCACTCCGGCCAACAATTTGGCCTTGTGCCTGTTTATCACTGGAAAGCTCGAGGAGGCGGTTCAGGTGCAACGTCAGAGCTTGAAAGACTCTCCGCTGCCAAACCCATTTGGGCTTGCTAATCTATCGATGTTCCTCCTGTGCCTTGGCGATGAGGAGGGCGCTGCCGAAGCTGTTTCCGCCGCAACCAAGCTGAAAGCGCCCAATTCGTATGCTGTGGTCAAGGTCTGTGAATTGCTGGCGCGGTTCAAAAGACATCGCGACATCCTGGAGGTTGCGGATGCAAGCGACTTTGCCAGCGACCCATTGGTTTGTTTTTATACCGGCGTAGCCGCAGCTAATCTCGGCGATCGCAAGCGAGCAATGCGGGATTTGCGTTGCACGCCAGCCGGAAGTCCCAAAAGAAAAATGGCGAAAAAGTATTTCCAACACCTGAAAAATAATACCCAGCCGGATACCATTCGCAAAGACTGGCCATATCTTTTGCCGGAGGAATATTATATCAGCAACCTGAGCAAAGGCGATGAGGCAACACAGAAGGCGTTGATGTCATGCCGCCACGTAGTCGATTTTGTCGAAGCAACGCTCAACCAAAGACCGGAGAAAAAGGCGACTGAGACTGTAATGCAGATGCTGGAGGCTAGTCAACATCCCGAGGCCGCCGCGTTGCTCTGGCTGATACTGAAAGGTACGTTCGGCTCTGACGAAATCCGGGCGAAAGCAGCAGTTGTCCTAATGCAGAAAGGTGAAATCCAACCGGGCGAACAAGTGAAATTTCTCACCGAAGGAGAGAATACCGAGCATGAGATGGTGCAGGTCGCCTTGAATCCAGAATTCAAATTTAGCGAATTGCCCCCGGAATTAGAAAAAAGCTACAGAGAATTGATTTTGGCCGCACGCGAAGATTCTCCTGATTGGCCAAAAATCATCAGTGGTTATAAAAAACTGATGCCGAAAGCTCCGCAGTATTATCCATTCCGCTACAATTACGCCGTCGCCCTTTACTATTCCAACCATCATGAGGAAGCCGAAAGCATTTTTCGCTCCCTAATTGCTGAGCATCCCGAGTATCTTTTTCCGCGGGGTACTTTGCTTGTCCACCTCCTCGGAACCAACCGTCTGGATGAAGCCAAGCAACTGGTGAAAGAAACCAAAATTCCAAAGGAGACGCATCCGGACGCCTGGGTCGCATGGTTGGTGGCCTTGACCATATACAGCGAAGCCGATGGCAAGAACGCCGCAGCTTACAGAACCCTCAAGATGGCGAGGAAAATCGCACCGAAGAATCCGGGTGTGGTAAGCCTGTGGCGGCGCTGGGCGGACTATGATGAGAAGAAAGACACATCACTCTATTTGAGACTTAAACGCAGGTTAGGGAAAAAATAGCGGCGTTGTTGCCGTCCCCGTCCAAAAAGGATTTTCTTCCAAATTTAAGCTTTATGTGTCACCCCTGGCGGGGCTCAAAATTATTATACGCCTCCCCCAGGGCTTCGCTACGCTCACCCTGGGCTTTTATGTTGCTGGCCCTTTGGGCCGCCGGGCTTACATACGACAATCAGCGTCCATAATGTTCACAGCGGCAAAGCGGCAAAAGCCCGGAGGGAGACACATAGAAGCCCAGGGTAAGCCGGGCCGCCAGGCACGGCGCAGCCCTGGGTGAGATGGCATAGATTTGGAGCCCTGTAAGGGTGACACATAAATTTTAGGTTGTAGACGCTATCCTTTCGTGGTTAAAAACCTTTTTGGACACCCTCTATGTAGCTCCCCTAAATTCCATTAACGTCAATATGATATTTTTTGTTTATTACTTGACGAAATTTTTTGAGGGTGTATTCTGTTATTAGGACAAAAGATATTTGATTGAAGTTATCCGGGAGTTGTTTTATGGGTCGTATTAAGGTACAGAATTCGCCGACGATCCGCCGCATGCCCTCATATTTGCACGAGTTGTTGCGGATACGGCTGGAGGGCAGGAGTCATATTTCGACGACCGAGCTTGCCGAGTGCATGGGCATTGAGTTGATTGTGGTTCGCAAGGATATCGCGTTGACTGGGATAGCCGGCCGCCGTCGGATTGGCTATGAGGTCAACGAGTTGATCACCTACATCAAGGACTATCTGGGCTGGAGCGGGCGCATCACTGCGACGTTGCTGGGCGTGGGGGCGCTGGGTTCCGCGATCCTGGGCTATGATGAATTCCCAGTCTATGGCGTGCAGATCGAGTCGGTTTTTGACAGTGATCCAGAGAAGATCGGCAAGGTGATTCGCGGCCATGAGGTCTATGATATCGCCACGATTGGGCAACGTCTGAGTTATTCACCGCCGGATATGGCGATTATCTGCGTGCCAGCAGTGCATGCCCAGGAAGTGGCAGAACAAGCAGTGGCAGTTGGAATCAAGTATATTTGGAATTTTTCCAATATTACTTTGAAGGTGCCGAGCGGGGTGATTGTTCAGCGCGAAGTGATCGCGGGCGGCTTGGCTATGCTGACCGTAAAAATGAAGAATGACAAGGCCGGCATATATCAGAAGATTGAATAAGTTGTGTCGGATGACGCGCCGAGACGCAAAATACGCACGAAAAAAGCGCCACATTCTTTTGCAGAATATAGCGCTTTGCCCTGGAAGTCTAAATGCCCTTGACAGCCTTTGACAGCGCCGAAAAACCTCGCTGTCAAAGGCTGTTTTTATAAAGACATGAGCACGCTAGAACGCTGTCGGCAATATTCATGTTTAATGCCGGCAGAATGTTGAAAAACAGACGGTTATTTATCTCCAAAAGCACGATATATTCGTGCTTTTGGTGTTTTAAAAAAGGCCGCCGGAAGCAGCCTCGGAGGAAAGGGAAAAAACCGCTTCCGGCAGCCAGGGAGACCATTATCTGATTTGTGCGAGTCCTTTGTCGATGGCGTCAGTGATCTTTTTAAAGGCGGCCTGATTTTGCAGTTGTTCGAGCGTGTTCATGGCGTTGTGGAAATGGGTTCGTTCGACAATCTGATCGCCGACGGTGACGCAGATGGTGCCATCTTGGGCTGGGCGTGAGGAGAAGGCGGCGTCCATGTCAACCCAAGGCGTGTACTTTTTGTCTTTGACGTAGCTGCTGAGCATTCCCAACAGCAGCTGTCCGGGGCAGTTTTCCTGGTTGGCGCAAATGGTCACAGTGATCGGCAGTCGGTTGCTTTCAACACCGCGCATGATCGGCAGTTTGGCGTCAAAAATTTGGCTGCGGTTTTGGTATTCTGTATGCAGCAGGTGGTGCGCCTCGTGCGAGCCGGGCTTGCCGCCGATGTGCTCTTCGTAGCAGCGCTGCACCAGCCAGTTGTCCTGCGGCTTCTGCACCTGGTGCGCCTTGTCGGTATTGTAAAGACCCTGCTGCCGCTGAATCCGGATGCGGTCAGTGGCGCCCCAGGGTTGGCCGCCGCCGGAGATGCAGCCGCCAGGGCAGGCCATCACCTCAACAAAATGATATTTTACTTTGCCGGCCTTGATGTCTTGCAGCAGCTTCTTGGTGTTGGCCAAGCCGTGCACGACCGCGACCCGGATTTCATTGCCGGCAATCTCCAACGTGGCTTCCTTGAGGTGCTCCATGCCACGAACCTGCTTGAAGTCGACTTTCTTGAGCGGCTTGTTGTCAAGTTTTTCCGCCACATAGCGCAAGGCGGCTTCCATGACGCCCCCGGAAGCGCCGAAGATGACGCCGCCCCCAGTGGCGAATCCCATGGGCATGTCAAAGGCTTCCGGCTCAAGTTCCTGCAACTGGATGCCCAGCGAGTTGATCATGCGCTGCACTTCACTGGTGGTAATGACGATGTCGACCTCAGGCTTGCCATCAACGCTGAACTTCGGCAATTGCGCCTCAAACTTCTTGGCAGTGCAAGGCATGATGGAGACGACCACCAGGTCTTCGCGACGGCAGCCAAACTGCTCCGGAAGCACTTTCTTGGCGACTGAACCGAACATCGCCTGCGGAGAACGGCAGCTCGATACATTCGGCAAAAGCTCAGGAAAGTAAATTTCCACGTATTTGACCCAGGCTGGGCAGCAACTGGTGAACATCGGCAGCTCCCCGCCGCCTTGAATACGCTCAAGCAGCTCATTGGCTTCTTCAAAAATCGTCATATCGGCAGTAAAGCTGGTATCGTAGACGTGTTTGAAACCCATCAGTTTCAGGGCCGCGACTAGCTTGCCAGCGACGTTCTCGCCAGGCTTGGCGCCAAAATACTCTCCAAGCGCGACTCGCACTGCCGGCGCCACTTGCACGACTACGGTCTTGCTGCGATCATAGAGCGCTTCCCAGACTTTAGAGCTATCCTGCTTGGGAGTCAGAGCGCCGGTCGGACAGACGGCTGCGCATTGCCCGCAGTTGACGCATTCGACTTGGCCCAGGCTGGCGTCAAAAGCAGGAGCGATTTTGGCGCTAGAGCCGCGGAAGGCGAAATCAATCGCACCGATTCCCTGAATTTCCGAACAGACCCGCACGCAATCGCCGCAAAGCACGCACTTGTTCGGGTCGCGCACCAGGGATGGCGAGCTGTCGTCAATGGGTTCCTCTTTGCGCGGGGCTTTGAAGCGCACAGTTTCCACGCCGAGGCGGTGGGCGATGGCTTGCAAAGCGCAGCTTGCACTGCGCGTGCAAGTGGGGCATTCGCGGTTATGGTTGGCCAGCAGCAGCTCCAGATTGATCTTGCGCATATTGCGAATTTCCTTGGTGTCAGTCTGGATGACCATGCCGGCCGCCGGCTTGGTCGAGCAGGAGGCCATGACCCCTTTGCCCTCTACATCCACCAGGCAGAGACGGCAAGCGCCGTAAATGCTCAATTCGGAATGATAGCAGAAGGTCGGTATGTCAATGCCGGCTTTGCGGATGACTTCGAGCAGGTTGCGTTCGTCGCTGAAAGTCACTTCCCGTCCGTTGACGGTTAATTTTTTGATCGCTGTATCAGCCATGGTGTTATTCCCTCCGGTTATTAGATTCCAGTAATGGCATTGAAGCGGCAGGCGGCTTTGCAGGCGCCGCACTTGATGCATTTGTCTGCATCGATGACATGAACTTCCTTGACTTTTCCGGTGATTGCGCCGACTGGGCATTTGCGGGCGCAGGCCGTGCAGCCCTTGCAGAGAGCCGCATCGATTTCAGGACGGGCCAGCGCTTTGCATTCGCCGGTCGGACAAATCTTCCGGTAAACATGCGCTTCATATTCTTCGCGGAAATTGCGCAGCGTTGACAGGACTGGGTTGGGCGCGGTTTTGCCCAGTCCGCAGAGGGAGCCCAACTGGACTGCCTTAGCGGTCTGTTCGAGCAGTTCGAGGGTATTTTCGTCAGCACGTCCGTTGATGATGTCATCCAGCAGCGCCAGCATCTGCTTGGTGCCTTCGCGGCAGGGGACGCATTTGCCGCAGGATTCATTTTGCGTGAACTGCATGAAGAAGCGCGCAATGCTGACCATGCAGGTCTGCTTGTTCATCACCACCAGCCCACCGGAGCCAACCATCGCGCCGGCATTTTTCAGGGAATCAAAGTCCAATGGCAAATCAAGCAAATCCGGCGTCAAACAGCCGCCGGAAGGACCGCCGATCTGTACGGCCTTGAAGTCTTCGCCGGTAACATGCCCGGCATTGTCAGTGACGCCGCCGCCGATATTATAGACGATTTCGCGGAGAGTGGCGCCAAAGGGGACTTCGATCAGGCCGGTGTTGGCGACATGGCCGGTCAACGCGAAAGTCTTGGTGCCCGGTGATTTTTCCGTGCCGACAGAACGAAAGACCTCCACGCCCTCGCGAATGATGTAAGGGATCGACGCGAGCGTTTCCACGCTGTTGATGACCGTGGGTTTCCCATACAGACCACGTTCGGCCGGGAACGGCGGCTTCGGGCTGGGCATGCCGCGTTTGCCTTCAATGGAAGCTATCAGTGCGGTTTCCTCGCCGCAGACAAAGGCGCCGGCGCCTTCGACGACACGAATATGGAAGTTGAAGCCGCTCTGGAACAAATTGTCGCCGAGCAGACCGTGTTTTTCAGCCGCTTCGATGGCGCCGCGCATGCGTTGAACAGCCAAGGGATATTCAGTACGTACGTAGACGACCCCCTCGTCCGCGCCGACGGCCTTGCCGGCGATCAGCATGCCTTCCAGCACCGCATGCGGGTTGCCTTCCATGACCGAACGATCCATGAAAGCGCCGGGGTCTCCTTCGTCCGCATTGCAAATGACGTATTTTTTGTCCCCTTTTGAGGCGAGAGTGAATTTCCATTTCAAGCCGGTGGGGAAGCCGCCGCCGCCGCGTCCGCGCAGGCCGGCGTCGATGATTGTCTGGCAAATCTGTTCCGCGCTCATTTCCGTCAATGCCTTGCGGGCGGCCTGATAGCCCTCCTTGTAGATGTATTCTTCGATGTTGTCCGGCTCAATCAGGCAGTTTTTGAGGACGACCCGATTTTGGCGAGTATAGAAGGTGATTTCATCTTCATGGCGCTGCGGCTTTTTGCTGACCGGATCGACATAGACCAGGCGGTCGATGATTTCGCCGGTTTTCAGGGTGACGTTGACGATTTCAGCGGCGTCTTCGGGTTTGACATGGCAGTAGAAGATGCCTTCCGGCTCAATGCGCATAATGGGCCCGACCTGGCAGAAGCCCTGGCAGCCGCTCTTCGAGAAGTAGGTCTCGCCGCTGTGGTCTTCATGCTCCAGCAGGTCAACGACCGCTTTTTGGCCGGCTTTTTCCATTTCGGCGCAAACGGCATCGCGGACTTTCAATGCACCATTGGCGATGCAGCCGGTGCCGCCGCAGATGATGACGCGTCTTTTCAACTGTGCGGCCTGGCGCTGATAGTGAGCCGCCATCTGTTCCAAATCAGGGGTTTTAGCAGGAATGCTGGTCATAATTATTCTTCTCCCTTAGCGGTTTTTTCTGCAGCGATAATTTGATCAAGGATAGTGTCAACCATTGCTGGAGTGACCTGGCCATGGACTTCCTCATCGATGACAACGACCGGCGCGAGTCCGCAGGCGCCCAGGCAGCTGACCATCTCAAGCGTGAAAAGCAGGTCATCGGTGGTGCGTTTTTCATCATTAAGGCCGAGCCGCTGATAAATATGCTGCTGGATGGCCGTCGATTTCTTGACATGGCAGGCGGTTCCATCGCAGATGCGGATGATATGCTTGCCTTTCGGTTCGAGCGAAAAATGTGCGTAGAAAGTGGCTACGCCGTAGACGTGGGCAACCGGCACGTCAAGCGAGGTGGCAAGATAACTGATCACGTCCCGCGGCAGGTACTTGTACACTTCCTGCGTTTCTTGCAGAATGGGAATCAGCCTCCCGGGATCATGCCCATTTTTTTCCAAAATGGCGTTGACAGCAGCCAGATGCTGCACCATCGCCTTTGTCTTTTCAACACTTTCCTTCATGTCTTTCCTCCATGGATAGATGTCAAGGGCAGAGCCC
The DNA here is from genome assembly GCA_012799905.1 of Lentisphaerota bacterium. Classification (GTDB taxonomy): domain Bacteria; phylum Verrucomicrobiota; class Lentisphaeria; order Oligosphaerales; family Oligosphaeraceae; genus JAAZKI01. Next base: position 17,128 of record JAAZKI010000474.1, read on the forward strand.
AAAAAAACTCTTGCCTAGTCTTCAGACGTATTTGATGTCAACCTTTTTTAAAAATTTATTTTTCAGTATTCCTGCGATTCGTTGCACGATATTGCGTCGCAATTCCAGTTCTTGTGGCAGATTCGGGTCTTGGTGCGCTTCATTGATGCG
>JAAZKI010000462.1 GCA_012799905.1 Lentisphaerota bacterium
AACCGTCATCCCGTAAAGCCTCAAGATTATAATTTGCGCCGAGCAGTTCACGAGTGTAACGGGTGTCGCCGACCAGCACGACTTTAGCTGGCAGCGCCTCAGCGTCCGTCACCAGCGGCAGCGTCACCCCGGTCTGTTCACACACGAACTGCTGAAATTCCTGGCATCCGAGGATGATTGAGGGTACGGCGCCCTCGGCATGCATGATAACATACTCTGGCTTCTGGCCTCGTTTCGCCAACGTTAACGCGGTCTGGGCGCTGGCCAATCCGCACATTCCCGCTAACAACGACACCAACAATACTCTGCTTGTCTTCATTTTCAGATTCCTTAGGTTTATGGTTGGCAAACAGTCTTTACCGAAGTCAATGCCCAAAAACGGCCTCACCCACGCGGCGCTTTCATCAATGTCCACTATAGCCCACGAAAGGCCCAATGTCCACTAACCCATCGCCCCTAAAAAAACCTCGCTGCTTACCTCGGACTAAAGCCCGAGCACTGAACAGAGGTAAAACAACAGCACCCAAGCAGCAACGGCTCGCCCCTCGCGGACAACGTAATCCAACCTCAACTCGCCCCTCGCGGACAACGTAACCCAAGCTCAACTCGCCCCTCGCCCCTCGCCCCTCGCCCCTAGAAAAAGCCCCTCGCCCCTAAAAAAAGCCCCTATCATGGTGCCAGTCCCACTGCCGCCTCCACGGGCGCTGCCCAGACCTTCTTCAGCCGGGTTTCACCTCCCCGTGTCTTATATTTCAAGGTCGCGACCACGTCATGCACGCCACCCGGCCCCAGCTCGAAAACAGCTTCCCGCCCCTCCATCCGGATAGGAGGCCGCCCGCCGACGGTGAAGGCCTCAATAACATAGTCCTCATCCGCAATCGCCGCCCCGTCGCGCTTTTGCACGCCATAGCGCAGAATTACGTTCATGCTGTCAGCCGACTTTTCCTGTCGCGGGCCAACGATTTGGAAATCACTGTCCATCGGCGGTGCGGGGGGCGGCGCAGCCAGAACTGTAATTAGTCGGCGCGTTTCATGATTGATGCCATGCGCACAGTGGATACGCAGGCCGACTTCGTACTCGCCGGGCGCATCATACTTCAGCAAGGCCGTTCCCTCTGAGCTCAACTCAAGCCAGGACGCCCCTGCCTGCCCACGGTATTCACGTTTCAACGCCTGACATTCCTCGCCTATCCGGCTCAAATCATAGATGCGCACAGCCTGTCCGACGCTGATTTTCGTCGTCGAAACCGCTAATTGCGGCAAGACACAGGGCGACGCCGCGACGGTCAGCCCGGCTCGGCCATAATGACTTTCACCCAAGTCATCCATCAAGCGAATCAGCACGATATGCTCGCCCGGCTGCTCATAGACATGCGTCGCAGTCAGGCCTTCAAACACTTCATACTCGGATTCGAGGCGCCAGCGGATAGCCCGCTGCCGTACGGTGCGCCCCACTGGCAGGATGCTGATATCCGTCGCGGTCACCACTTGTCCTGGCAAGGCTGGATTCGGCGTCAAGGCCAGGTTGACCTGCCAGTCGCAAGCGACCACCTCGACATTTCGGGTTTCATACAGCGTGCTGCCGTCATGTTGAATAATGCGAAGGGTGACCTCGTAGACACCCTCCCGGTACAATTCGCGCGTCCCGCTCGTGCCATGCAGCAAGACGTACTCACTGTCTATCCCCCAGCGCAAATCACGCCGCGCAACCCCGGTCAAAGCCAGTTCAGAACAGTCCAGGCCGGTGATCGACATGCCGAGCGCCGCTTTTTTGGGAACCAACTCCAGAATCCGACCAAAAAATTCATCGTAGGGGCGCACTTGGAACTGCCGCCTCGCCTGCGCCTCCTTCCCGGCATTGTCCACTACAGTAAGCTGGATTTCGTAGTCACCCAGGTCGGTATACACATGGCTGAGGATGCCATCAGGGCCAAACTCAGCCTTCTCCCCATCGCCCCAGGACAAAGTCCGCTTGGCCAAGCGACGCCCATCGCCGCCCCAGGACAAATCCCTGACCACCACGACTTCGCCGGGAACGACGATGTCCGGCGATATCGCCAGTTCCGCCAGCGGCGGCACAGTCGTTTCTTTAGACGACGGCTCGGCAGTGGCTTCGCCAACAACGCGAAGAGTGAAATCCAGCCCGGTTGACGCTTCCCCCTCCTCAGTCTGCCAACTGAGAAAATAATGCCCGGGCTGACACATTCGCCTATGAACCTGCTCGCCCGGCGCCAGCGCATACAGCCGGTCATCCAGCCGGGCTGTGCCTTTTTTCGTTGCCTGCAGCGTGACGACCTGCCCTGCCCGCAGCCGCCCGGATGGGATGACGCGCAAGCCGCTCTCCTCAGGAAAATCGAGGCAATACGGACATTCCTTCCCGCCCTGCCGATGATACAGGCACTGCGGACAGGCATCCGGACACAGGCCCTGCTTCATCACCTTATTGCATTGCGGACAGCGCCGCAGCAACGCCGCCGCCTGCCGCCGCTTCCATTCCGCCTTCCCCGCCTGCCAGACACGATAACCCGCCACTCCCAACAGCAAAGCCAGGAGCAAACGCAGGAAAATCCGCACCACCACCTTCAGACCGTAGCGACGGTCGGCCAACGGCCGCAGCTTTGCCGCCAAATCGGTGTGATCAATCGCTGACAGCTGGCCGCCTTTGTTCGCATAGTTGAAACCCCACAACACCAGCAAGCGGCGACGCCAGAAAGGCCCGTACATGCGGTAACATTCCGGCTGCTTCTTCGGGTCGGGGAGCTGAAAATCGCGCACTAACTCCCGCATTTGCGGGACATCGCTGAGCGCCAGCATGTTGAAATATTCAACCGACGCCAGAAAATCGTCAATCTCGCTCATCGGCAGACTGTCGGGTTCGGCCATAACGCTTCGTGAGACGACCTCACGCTGACCGCGCCGCATGCTGAACAGTACTGGGCCATCCTTGCCTTCGGGACGCGTCGCCTCCGCGAAAAACCGCGTGCATTTTTCACCGGCCACATTGCGCAGCACGCCTTGGCAGTCAGGGCCCCAATAGTCGCCAATTGCCTCCGACTTGATCGGAATAAACTCGTCACGATCGAGGTAGATACCGATATTTTTCTTGATCAGCATGGTCTCTTCCCATCATGCGGCCTGGCCTGCTGCCGCCATGACGTCATCCGCCATCACCATCACCGCCGCTGCTGCAACCCGGCTGACCAGGACGAGCCGGACCCGCGCCCCCCTCCATCCCGGAAATACCACAGCGCCAATCCGCCGAATCCCGATGCGGATCGTTTTCACGGCAGACCGGCGCTGTATTGTGACTGACAGCCGAAAATCAATAATTCTCAGCATGCAGCTCGAAATGCGCCTTCGCATGCTTGCACACCGGGCAGAGTTCCGGAGCTTTGGCAGCGTAAACAATGTGCCCGCAGTTGCGGCAAATCCAGTACTGCTTCTCTTCCCTAGCAAAAACCTTGCCAGTCTTAAGATTATTCAGCAGTTCCAAATAGCGTTTTTCATGATGCTTCTCAATGTCGGCAACCATTGAGAAAAGTTTCGCAATTTCCGTGAAGCCCTCTTCCTTGGCGACTTCGGCGAAATTCTTGTACATTTCTGTCCATTCATAATTCTCGCCTGCCGCCGCATCCTTCAGGTTTGCGGCCGTGTCGCCAATGCCGTCCAACAGCTTGAACCAAACTTTTGCGTGTTCCTTCTCGTTATTCGCCGTCTCCTCGAAAATGGCGGCAATTTGCTCATAGCCCTCTTTGCGAGCGGTGCTGGCGTAATACGAGTACTTATTGCGAGCCTGGGATTCGCCCGCAAATGCGGCGGCCAAGTTCTCGGCCGTCTTGCTGCCTTTTAATTCTGCCACAGTTTGTTCTCCTTAGTTCTCTAATATTCTTGGTTCCTCAATATGTCACAGTTATATCGGCAAATAATTGCTGAGTGACAAGGGTATTTATAGTATGATGGCAACGACGAAAATTTCAAGGATGACGGATGGAATTTTATGTGATCGGTCACCGATTGATAACGGTCATCCCGATAGCATATTTTCAGCGTTAATTGTAGTGCCTTTACAAGGCACCACTTTCGGGATACGCCCATCCCCAGGCTAAAGCCTGGGGTTAAGCATGGTTAAGTGCCTACAGCGCAAATGGATGTGGACGATGTAGACATGGTGGCCAGCGTAGTCCAAACTCACTCTCGCCCCTCGCCCCTCGCCCCTTTCCTGACTCCGCTGTGCGTCAAAACCTCGAGTATCAATAACTGACCGATTACAATTTTATGGCGTCTCCGCACCTCGCTCCAATTTCTGGAAAAGTCCGGCCTTGACCGCGGCCAACAGGGCGTTGGCGCGGTGACTGAGCTTATTTTTAACTTCCGACGGCAGTTCACCGAAGGTCATATCAAAGCCCTCCGGAACAAACGCCGGGTCATAGCCGAAGCCACCATCGCCGCGGGCTTCGGTTATGATCCTCCCGCGCACTTCACCTTCCGCCGTGCCGAGCAGTCCATCCGGCCCAGCCACAGCCACCACCGCGACAAAACGAGCCCGCCGGTCGCTGACGCACTCCATCTCCCGCAGCAGTTTGGCCAAATTGCGCCCGTCATTGCCCCCTTCGCCAGCATAGCGCGCGGAATGCACTCCCGGACGCCCCCCCAGAGCCATGACTTCCAAGCCGGAATCATCCGCCAGCACTACCCGTTGCCTGGCCTTGGCCACGGCCAACGCCTTCTTAATCGCATTCTCAGCAAACGTCGCGCCGTCTTCCTCAACGTCAGGCATGCCGCCCGCTTCAAGCGCACCAGTCACGGTAATCCCGACCGGCGCTAAAATCGCCCGCATCTCCTCAATTTTATGACGGTTGCCCGTCGCTGCCACAATATCAAACGCCATCAAATCATCCTCCAGATCACCACAACCGATCGTCAACAATACCAAAAGCCAAACCAGCCAAAGCGCTGGATAACAACAACATAATATAACCGCCCTTTACGCATAACCCGCGCAATAGACAGAAAATACGAAAAAACACGTCGGCAAAAACCCGCAAAAAAGTCAAAATTTCGATTAGTCGAAATTGCTGCTTGCCTTTCCCGGACAGAGAATTATATTTATTATTTCGATACGTCGAATTTTTTTTCATCTAGTTTTTTCCGAGGGTTTCTGGCCTTATGGATAACACCGTCATTTCCAGCACCTTGGAAGATTATTTAGAAGCCATTGCCGCCCTGGTTGAGATCAACGGCCATGCGCACACCAAGGATATTGCCGAACGGCTCAACGTCTCCATGTCAACAGTCAGCAGCGCCTTGCAGACACTTTCGGCGCGGTCGTTGATCACGTACCAGCCCCACATGCCGGTTCTGCTTACGGCTCGCGGCGCCGAACGCGCCGCTGTCATTCGCAACCGCCATGCCGCCCTGCGCGATTTCTTCCAAAACATCTTGAAAGTGCCTTACCAGGAAGCTGATGCGGCGGCTTGCCGGGTCGAACATGTCCTGAATGATGAGATGATGTCGAAACTCGTGCTTCTGGCAGAGGCCATCAGCACGCGCGATGACTGCCGGCAGCTGCGGGCCTACTTGTCCCGGGTCATGCCGGAGCTGCGCACTGAAAACATCACGGGAGCACCCCTGCTCGCCCTCAGCGAACTCCAGAAAGGCCAGCGCGGCATTGTCGTCAAGGTCGATGAAAACCTGCGCGGCATCAAAAAATTCGCTGATCTCGGCCTGGTGCGAGGCAGTCTTTTAAAAATGGAAGGCCATGCTCCCTTTGGCGATCTTTTGCGCATCAAGGTGATGAGCAGCAGCCTATCCCTGCGACGCCAGGACGCGGCTCACATCTGGGTTCGGTTGACCGACAATCCCGCTGACAGCAAAAACGCCTCAACCCAAGGCAACCGATGACAACTATGACCACCTATCGCGTTGCCCTGGCTGGCAATCCAAATTGTGGGAAAACCACCATTTTCAATGCTTTGACCGGCACTCGCCAGCACGTCGGCAACTATCCTGGCGTCACTGTCGAGCGCAAATCCGGCACCTGTCGGCTTGACGGCCTGAACATTGAGCTGATTGACCTGCCTGGCATCTACAGCCTGTCTGCCTCCTCCATTGAGGAAAGGATCGTTTTCCAGGAATTATTGTCCACGCGGTTGGACTTGATTGTCAATGTTCTCGACGCCGGCAACGTGCAGCGCAACCTGTATCTGACCACGCAGCTGGCAGAGCTAGGCATCCCGATGATTCTGACCTTCAACATGGCTGACGACGCCCGCCGCAGCGGCCTCAAATTCAATCTGCCGATGCTGGAAAAGTACTTTGGCGCACCCATCGTCGAAACCGTCGGCTCCCGTGAGGAAGGCATTGACGAGCTGAAAGCCGCCATTGGCAAGGCCCTGCGCCAGCCCGCCGCCCCGCCAACGCCCATGCGCTACGACCAGGAAACTGACGACGCCATCCAGGACATCACCGCCGCCGTCAGCCAGCTGCCACCCCCGCCAGGACAACCAATTCCACCGCGCTACTTCGCCATCAAGCTGCTCGAAAACGATCCCGAAGTGACCGCCCTGCCCGCTTTTGCCGACGTTTTGCCGCTGGCCGCCTCCTGGCGGGAGCGCCTCGCCCTTCGGCACGGCCTCAATAGCAACACGCTCATGGCCGACTGCCGCTACGGCATGATTGCCGGCGCCTGCCGCGAAGCTATCTCCTACAACCATGAACACCGCCAGCAGCTGTCAGACAATTTAGACAAGGTGTTGACCAATCGTTTTCTCGGCCTGCCCATCTTCCTGCTCATTATGCTGGCGGTCTTCACCTTCACGTTCACTTGCGGGGAACCCTTCGTCAAACTCATCGACTTTTTCTTTGCACGGCTGGCGCAGGGTCTAGGCAAACTCTGGCCTGACTCCACCTTGCCGCTGCTCAAAGCCCTGGTGATAGAGGGCGTCATCGGCGGCGTCGGCGGCGTGCTCATGTTCCTGCCCAACATCCTGCTGCTGTTTCTGGCGATCGCCTTCCTGGAGGGCACCGGCTATATGTCCAGAGCTGCTTTTGTCATGGACGGCTTTATGCATAAATTCGGCTTGCACGGCAAGAGCTTCATTCCCATGCTGCTGGGCTTTGGCTGCACCGTCCCGGCGGTCATGGCCACCCGCACCATCGAATCAGAGCGCGACCGGATCACCACCATCCTGATTCTTCCCCTCATGAGTTGCAGCGCCCGCCTGACCATCTACCTGCTGTTCATCCCCACTTTCTTTGTCGAACGCTGGCAGCCCATCATCATGTGGATCGTCTACCTGTTCGGCGCTGCCATCGCCCTCGGTGGCGCGATCCTGCTAAAGTCAACCTTGTTCAAGGGCGACGACGAAGTCTTTGTCATGGAGCTGCCCCCCTACCGCCTGCCGACCATCAAGAGCCTGTTCATCCACATGGGCGAACGAGCCATGATGTATCTGCACAAAGCCGGCACCATCATCCTTGCCGCCTCCATCATCCTCTTCTTCATCAACACGTTCCCGCGCCCGCAAACCTACACCGTAGACTACGAGGAGCAGGCCGCCGATGTGATCGCCAGCAACCTGCCCTGGGATGAAACCCAAGCCGCGCTCTGCACCCTCAACGCTCAACGACGCGCCGAAGAACTGGAATACTCCATCGCAGGACGGATAGGGAAGAAAATCAATCAGGTCATGCAGCACGCCGGCTTTGACTGGAAAGCCAGCTCAGCCCTGGTCGGCGCCTTTGCCGCCAAGGAGCTCTTCGTCTCGCAGCTGGCCATCCTCAACGCTGTCAGTGACAGCGATTGTGACGATGCCAATGAAATGCTCCGCGACCGCCTGCGCGAATCCTACACGCCGCTGCAAGCGTTCAGCATCATTCTGTTCTGCCTGATTTCCATGCCCTGCATCGCCACGGTTGCCGTAGTCAGGCGTGAAACCAACTCCTGGCCTCTCGCCATCGCCCAGCTCGCCACCCTGACTGCGCTGGCCTTCGTCGTTTCGCTCCTGGTCTACCAGGGTGGACTCCTCCTTGGGTTCAGCGGCGCCGCCTGAGCAACACTCTCGCCTCTGGCCATGCTTTGCGAGCGCAGCGCTGTCAGCCTGCCACCATTCATCCACCACATCAGCCTCAACTCATGTCTGCTTGGCAACCCCATCTTCCCTACAACGCCCTTCTCTGTCGCTATAACGAAATCGCGACCAAGGGACGCAACCGACGCCTTTTCGAAGAGCATCTGGCCGAAGGCCTGCAACGCATCCTCGGCGGCCTCGGCCAGCTTGACTTCCGCTTTCCGCACGGGCGCATCTTTGCGCTCCCCAAGGCGCCCAAGTCTGTCTTTACGCCGGCTGATCTCGACTTGCTCCGACAGAAGGCGCACCTGGTTCCCGGCCTGGTCTCAGTCTCGCCCGGCTTCCTGCTCAACCCGGACATGGAGGAAATCGAACATGCAGTATTGCAGCACTTTCCGACTGTCTACGCAGCCTTTCGCGCTTGCACGCCGCCACTGGAGCTGACCTACGCCATGCGCGCCCGGCGTTCAAACAAGTCCTTCCCGCTGACCAGCGAGCAGATTGAACGCCACTTTGCTGAACTACTCCTGCCGGAGCGGCCGGAACTGCGCCTGGACCTGCGCCACGCCAACCTGGTCATGGAGCTGGAAGTCCGCCAGCGCCAGGCATTCCTGTCGTTTGAACGCATTGCCGGCGCGGGCGGACTGCCCCCCGGCACTGGCGGCCGCGTCCTAGCCCTGCTTTCCGGCGGCTTTGATTCGCCAGTAGCCTGCCATCAGATGATGCGCCGGGGCTGCATGGTAGACTTCATCACCTTCCACAGTTCGCCTTATACTCCACCAGCGTATCTGACCAAGATTTGCACCCTGGTGCGCAAGCTGAACGAATGTCAACGCCGCGGCCGCCTGGTCGCCGTCAACCTTCTTCCTGCTCAACTGGCCATCCGCGACCATTGCCGAAGCCGCCATCGCACCGTGCTTTATCGGCGCTTCATGATTCGCATCGCCGCCCTGGTCGCCAAGGACTTCAATGCCATGGCCTTAGTGACTGGCGACAACCTCGGTCAAGTCGCCAGCCAGACTCTGCCGAACATGGCGGCCATCAATGACGCCGCGCCAATCATGATTCTGCGGCCGCTGCTGACGTATGACAAGCTCGACACCTTGGCTATTGCCGAACGCATCGGCACCCACGCCATTTCCGTCGAACCAGTCCCAGACAGCTGCACCGTATTCGCTCCAGACGACCCAGCCACCGCAGTCGAACTCAAAGCCATCCTGGACGATGAAGCCAGCCTTGACATCCCCGGCCTGCTCAAAGCCTGCCTATCTGGCGCCTGCATCATCAACGTCGACTCCATGCGCCAGCATGACTACTTGAAAATCCACCCGCACTCCGACGACCTGCCGGAAACGCCCGCATCTCCGGCTTGCCACACGTAATTCAAGCCTCAGCTTGCAGTACGTACCTCGCTTGCAGGAGCATGTAGTTCAAGCTTCAGCTTGCAGTATGTTACCGCCTTGGGGAATGATCACAGTGGACATGGTGGACATGGTGGACATGGTGGACGTTGTGGACAGCGTAATCCAGGCTCTCTCTCGCCCCTCGCCCCTCGCCCCTCGCCCCTAAAAAAAGCCCCTCGCCCCTCGCCCCTCGCCCCTAAA
>JAAZKI010000166.1 GCA_012799905.1 Lentisphaerota bacterium
TAAAACTGCGTCGTTCATGGTTTGCGTCCTGTTGTTAGGCTCTTGAATGGAAAAGCGACCCAACAATAATGTAAGCCATGTACAGCTCAACGCAAGCCACGAAGGCAAAAACAAGTTAGCGCCTATGCCCCTCGCCCCTCGCCCCTCGCCCCTAAACAGAGCCCCTCGCCCCTAAACAAAGCCCCTCGCTGTTTCAACCGCTTTCCTGCTTGCCAAAGCCTGGTTTCAGCATTACATTAAGTGCTTTCCGTCTTCGGACGCTTCACGGCAAAAGTAAACCGTCAACAAAGGACCTAACAACGACATGAACACTCATGAAGTCGACCAGATGCGCTGCGTAAAAAAGGGGTGCAACCATGGCCCCGCTCCTATTCCTCAGGAAGGAAAATGGACGAAGGTCAAGGAAGTCAAGGATATCTCCGGCTTGACGCACGGCGTCGGCTGGTGCGCTCCCCAGCAGGGCGCCTGCAAGCTGACCCTCAACGTCAAAAATGGAATCATCGAAGAAGCCCTGGTTGAAACGCTGGGCTGCTCCGGCATGACTCACTCCGCTGCCATGGCATCGGAAATCCTGCCCGGCAAGACCATCTTGGAAGCCCTTAACACCGACTTGGTCTGCGATGCCATCAACACCGCTATGCGCGAACTGTTCCTGCAAATCGCCTACGGCCGCAGCCAGTCCGCCTTTTCTGAAAACGGCCTGCCCATCGGCGCTGGCCTGGAAGACCTCGGCAAAGGCTTCTGCTCCCAGGTGGGAACGATGTATGGAACCAAGCAGAAAGGCGCGCGCTATCTCGAATCGGCGGAAGGATATATCAACCGCATCGGGCTGGACGAAAACGACGAAATCATCGGCTACGAGTTCATCAGAATCGGCGTCATGATGGAACTGATCAAAAAAGGCACCCCTGCTGACGAAGCCCTGAAAAAGGCCACCGGCAGCTACGGCCGTTTCGCCGAGGCGGCAAAAGTCATTGATCCGCGGCACGAATAAGCTCTCAACCAGTGAGGTGAACATAATATGGCTCTCTTTGAATCCTATAGCCGCCGCATCGACCAGGTCAACGCGGCCCTGCAAGAAGTCGGCATCGCTTCCTTGGAAGAAGCCGAGGCCATCGTCAAAAGCAAAGGCATAGACGCCCAGAAAATCGTCAAGGAAGTCCAGCCCATCGCGTTTGAGAACGCCGGCTGGGCCTACACGGTCGGCGCTGCTATTGCCATCAAAAAAGGCTGCCGCAAAGCAGCCGACGCGGCCGATGCCATTGGCATTGGTCTGCAATCTTTCTGCATTCCAGGCTCCGTTGCTGACGACCGCAAGGTCGGCATCGGCCACGGCAAACTGGCCGCCATGCTCCTGCGCGATGAAACCAAGTGCTTCTGCTTCCTGGCTGGACACGAGTCCTTTGCCGCCGCTGAAGGCGCCATCGGCATTGCCAAATCCGCCAACAGAGTCCGCAAGGAGCCGCTGCGCGTCATCCTGAATGGCCTGGGCAAGGACGCCGCCTATATCATCAGCCGCATCAATGGCTTTACCTATGTGCAGACGCAATTCGACTACTCCACCGGCAAGTTGTCAGTGGTTCGAGAACTGCCCTTCTCCAAAGGTCCGAAAGCCGAAGTGCGCTGCTATGGCGTTGACGATGTGCGCGAAGGCGTCGCCGTCATGTGGCTGGAGCAGGTTGACGTGTCCATCACCGGCAACTCCACCAACCCCACCCGCTTCCAGCATCCGACCGCAGGCACCTACAAGAAAGAATGCGTCGAACGCGGCAAGAAATACTTCTCAGTCGCCTCGGGCGGCGGCACTGGCCGCACCCTGCATCCCGACAATATGGCCGCCGGCCCAGCCTCCTACGGCTTGACCGACACCATGGGACGGATGCATTCCGACGCCCAGTTCGCTGGCTCATCCTCAGTCCCCGCCCACGTGGAAATGATGGGGCTGATCGGCATGGGCAACAACCCGATGGTCGGCGCCACAGTCGCTGTCGCCGTCGCCATCGAAGAAGCCTCCAAATAAGACGCATTCTCGAAGGCGCTCGGAGAACCCGGGCGCCAACTGATAATGCCCCAAAAACAACAAGGCGCCGACTGCATTTTTGCGATGCAGGCGGCGCCTTGATTGTTTAATGAGGAATGCGCCACAGCCTAAAGTCCACTAACGTCCACGTCCACTGCCACTAACGTCCACTTCTGTCCACAGTCCATCGTCTACTAACGTCCATCTAAAGTCCACTAACGTCCATTGTCCATTGTCCACTAAAGTGCTTTTCCCAGGAAGCCTGGCTCGACAGATTTACCTGAACTCCGAGTATCAATCAGTGACCGATTGCCCCTATCAAACAACACTATCCTTCGAGAAAATCACTGGGGTGAGGGGGAAAGCGCTGCGCTTCTAGTCAAAAAAACGATAGGCGAGAAAGCAAAAGGGGGCGGAAAGCGCCGCGCACTTTCCGCCCCCTAAAACAACTATGCTTTCAGACCAATGTTAGAACGTATAGCCGATGGCTACGCTGATGATATCGGCGCTGCCGCCGACTTTGCCGCGCAGGGTGCCGTCAGGAGTCTCGCTGACCAGTTTCACAGTATCAAAGAAAATATGGGTGTAGGCGAGAGCCAAGCGGATATTCTCGGTAAATTTATAGCCGATACCAACGCTGGCCCAATAGCGGTCAGCATCAGGCATGCGGACCACGCGAGTGTCCTCACTCGACACCGGGGTCTGGTCATACGCAAAGCCGCAACGCAGGGTGAGGGCTTCCGACCACTTGTATTCGCCGCCAATGGCAAAGCGCCAGGTATCATCCCACTTCGTCTTCATGGTGCTACCGTCTTGGCCCAAGATCGGACGGTCGAACTCCACGGTCAGCTCGTCCATCACGCTCCATTCCGTCCAGCTGATGTCGGCCATGACCGTCCATTTTTCGCCCAAGTCCTGCTGGATGCCGAAGTTAATCATGGACGGGAGATTCAATTCTGCTTCTCCCGAGCTGGCGCTCTTCAGACCCATGCCAGTCAGAATCGCCGGCACGCCGCGAACGCGAGCGTCAAGTTCCAAGTCTTGCGTCATCCGTGAGCGATAGCCCAGGCCAAGGCGAGTGCCGTTGACCGGCTGATAAAGCACGCCAAGCGTAAATCCGTACGCCCAGGAGTCGCCCTCAACCTTCATCTGGCCGTCTGCCCTGCCAAAATTGGAGAAATTGACCGCCTGCGACAACGTGACGTCCGCGTGGTGAATCAAGCCGCCAATACCGATCGACAAATCATCCCGAATCTTCCAGGCAATGACCGGATTGAGTTCCATGACGGCAATATCAGTCTCCACGCCGAGATAACGCCCAATCCACTTCGAGTCATACTCGGTTCTCGTGCCAGACGTCGCCGACATCCCAAGGCCAAGGCTGATGCCGTTGGCAACCGGATACACCAAATAGACATTCGGAATGTAGGACCAGCCGCCCATGTTGCCGCCGTTGTTGCCCGTAAAGCCCTCGCTGCCGCGGTCGTCATAAAAGGCGCGAGCATGCAGAAAATGCGTGCCAAGAGAAATCTCAGCCTTCTCAAACCAAGCAGCAGAAGCAGCGTTGAAAAATAGCGCCGACGGATCGCTCGTCTCAGCCGTCATACCAGCCAAAGAACGGCCAAGACCAGCAGCGCTCTGCTCCAAAATCGAAAAACCAGAGCCGTAAGAAACGCAAGCTAATGATAAAACACTAATCACCAACAAGCGAATGACCGGCAACATCTTCGATGACTTCATCACTGTCTCCATAAATTACAGTTGTTGTCCATTCCCCTCATAAAACCCGAAAAAACAGCCTATACAATAATGCGCGTTAAGGAAAATGCGAGAAATAAACTGACAAAAAA
>JAAZKI010000361.1 GCA_012799905.1 Lentisphaerota bacterium
ACTTTCTCGTTAAAGCGCTCCATCAGCGCTTGGCTCAGTTTTACCAAATCAGCGGGAATATCTGTCGGAGTCACCGCTTCCGCCGTCCAAATCATGGTCGATTGGACGCTCGGCTGCCGGGAAATCAAGGCATAGTACACTGGGATAGCGCCTTTGCGCACGTTATAGCGTCGAATCGGGTCATTTTTGACTGCTTCTTCTGCCTGCTGCCAGAGTTGCAGGCCGCGCTGCAAGAATTCGTCTGTCAGCCATTCTGAGGTCATCGGCGCCCAAATGCGCAGATTGACCTCAGGACTGAGGACCAGGTCTTGCAGGCCGTCAAAATACTCCCGCACCATGGGCGCAGCAGCGCCATAGTAGCCGGCGAAGAAGTCGTCATACAGAGCCTTGACATCCTGGTCAGGATTCCACAGGAGCCGTGCCAGCAGCCAGCCGCGCAATTCAGCGAATTCGCCATGATAGCCCTGGTAGGCGCCCTGCTCCATCACGCCGATCACGTGGTTATCCCGGAAAAACTTTACATTGCCTTGCAAGCAGGCGAAATTCGGGAATGGCCCGATGTAGTGCCCGAAATTGGTGGTGTAGTCCCAGATGAACAGCTTGTCGGTCATGCCACTCCAGCCGCGGATATCCTCCACAAATTTCTGGTTTTGCGACTGCGTCGACACGTCCAGCGGCTTGGAGAAGTCGCATTCGATGGTGCAGAGCCTGGGCACCACGTTAGCGCGCGGGGTGATGTTCTTCGGCGGCTGGCGCGTATACTGATAGGCCAAAGTCTCAATCAGGGCATTAGGGAATTCCTTTTCCACTTGCTCTGCGACTTGGTTAACGAACCAGATCAACAGCCCGGCCTGCCCGCCGAACTCTTCGGCCTTGGCTGTGCAAGCCGCACATTCGCAATAGTTATAGACGTCGTTCTGGCTGACGCTGTACATCATCGCGGTCGGGTCTTTGCGGATTGCCGCCAGCAGCCGTTCGGTCAATATTCTGAGCACGTCTGGATTAGTCAGGCAGAGTTGTGCATAGCCGTTATAGCGCTTGCCATTGATCTCACTGAAATACTCCGGATGCGTTTCGAAAAATTCTCCTAGCGGCACCAATCGGCTAAAGGTATGGACAAAGAGGCCGCCGCCGAAGCGGATTTTGCCTCCTTGCTCTTCGGTCAGATTCATGCGATTGCCATTGCATTTGTTGCGATAGGCCATCGTGGTATTGAACATATCATACCAGAAGGGCTCGCGCATAAGAAAGGCCGGCTGCTGGGTTTCCGCCAGGGCCGGTACCGCGAAGTCATCAAGGGTCGGGATGACTGAACACCATGAGGCATACCAGCGGCAGCCGCCAAAGCGCTCCAGCAATTCAAACAAACCGTACATAGCGCCGCGCTTTCCGCCCAGCACCACCAGGCGCTCGCCGACCGTTCGCAGCTGGAAACCGTCATCCCGTAAAGCCTCAAGATTATAATTTGCGCCGAGCAGTTCACGAGTGTAACGGGTGTCGCCGACCAGCACGACTTTAGCTGGCAGCGCCTCAGCGTCCGTCACCAGCGGCAGCGTCAC
>JAAZKI010000605.1 GCA_012799905.1 Lentisphaerota bacterium
GACCTTGGCATATTCTCCAGGGCAGGACATGGCATTCATGGGCAGGGAAGGATAGATTGCCGGGTCGATGTTTTTGCTGGCATACCAGCCATAGTCGTTGTTGAAGGTGAAGCCGTACAGGTAGCACAGCCAGGGTTTGAGGCGAATTTTCAGCGGATGGGCGTCGAGAAAGGCGCCCAGTAGGTGGCCGGCGCTTGAAGTGGTGTAGACGCCGGTGGCGCGGCCTTGGGCCAGGCGCTCCTGAACAACCGGCAGCAGCCGGGAGAGCTGGCCGATATGGACGACGCCCATGTCGACGTCATGGATCAGAGCCCGGGCCGGCTCGGTTCGGCAGAAGGATTCCTGGATAAGAATGGATGGCATGAGGCGGCGCAGGATAGTGACCACGTTTCGGTATTTCTGGATGTGGTCGTCGTCGGGTTCGTCGCCAATCCGGAAGAAGAGTTTTCCCATCCATCCGCGTTTTTGGAGATGTTGTTCGAAATTGGGGAGGAGTGCTGCCAGATAGGCCTCGGCCTCCGGCGTGGTGACGCCTCGTTCATAGTCTGCCCAGATGGGAATGCGGCGTTCCGGGTCTTTGAAGCGGAAGGCCGCCTGGGGATTGCGGATGCCGTATTCAAAGGGTATGGTGACGCGGAAGTGCGGCATGTCGGCGAAACGCTTGAAAATGCGTCCGTAGCATGCGTCGAACAACTCGTAGTCGAACGTCCAACGGCCTTGGTCGTCCTGGCGCGAGTTGATCAGGCCGGGGAAAAGATAGGCCCAGGAGTACTCCACGATGTTCTGGCGCTGGTCGTGCATGAGGTCGAGGCAGTGGTCGAATAGCGACCACCACTCCGGTTCCAGTTCGCCGCCGCGCAGCGGGTCGTGGAGACCGAACATGTTGCTGGCGATTTCCCAGAAATGAAAGGCAGACGCCTGTGAATACAGCCCGAAGGTTCCGGGCGGCGGCAGGACAAAGGGCTTGACGTCCAAGGTGACGGGGACGAAGGTGACGCCGTCGGGCAGGGCGATGCGGATGCTGCCATTGGCTTGGCCGTGCGGGGCATGGGCGGGAATGGTGAAGCGCAGCCAGACTGGTTGGGATTGATTTGGGTTGAGTGGCGCGGCGCCGTAAAGGCGGAGCGGGTCCGGCGCCAGGCCCGGGGCATTCACGACCCGGTGGGCGGTTTCCAGGTGGGCGCTGTTGAAATCAAGCCGCACGAAGTCCTGGAACCAGGCGTCGAGTCTGGCGACCGTGTCCGGAAAATTGGCAGTGATTCTGGCGATGGGGCCGTTTGTGTTGGTGGTGCGCAGCACGATCTGAGCGGTGACAGTTTCACCGGCGGCGCCATACAGATGGAGGCGTGCGGGCGTGTCCAGAGGTGGTTTGGTGCCGGGCAGGACCTTGGTCAGGTTGTCGGCGGTCCAGACCTCCAGGTCGGTCGCCGGTGAATGCAGGCGTACAGGCGCGAAGCCGGCTTCGCCGCCGCCGTCCCATTTCAGGATCAGGTCTTTGATCGTTCCGTGAAATTGGACGGTAACCGTGGCCAGGCGGCCTTGCTGCACGACTTCAGCCCGCCCGCCGGAGCATTCGGCGCGGACCCGGGTTGCTTTCTCGGGCAGCAGAATCGGCCGTGAGGTCAGCACGGCGGTGTACGGAAGGTCGGCCCAGGCGCAGAGGGCGTAAATCTCCTGGGGTTCGGCAGGCTTGTGCAGGGTCAGGCGGTGCTGTCCAGGGCTCAGGCGGGGAAGGTGGTATACTGAACGGTAGACGGGCGGTATTTTGCCGGTGAGCGTTTGACCATCGATGATACAAGTCATGGGACGGTTGCCGTAGCGGACGAAGAAGTCGAGGTTTTCGCCGGTGAAGTCCCATTCGAGAGTGCCATGGTGGGCCAGGCGAGGTGCTGTTCGCCTTTCAGACCGACGGCAAGCCATTGCCGCGGCCCGGAGTCGATTCTGGCTCGGGCCGTGTTGTCATGGCAATCGGCATGGGCCGCGTAGTCAAGGCCGTCAGGCAGCGGGATTGGAAAGACGCCGGCAAGGGCGCAGACGCCGGCCAGGACGATGGCGCCGGCGGTCAGGTGAATCGGATGTGGCACGGCTTACTCCTTCTTCCAATGGTGTGTCTTGGTTGTGTCTGAATCGAAATTTTGGTTGCCGATCTTTACCCGGGGCTCCGCCCCGGACCCCGGAGTTTTTTTTAGGCATGGAACTACCCGGCACATACCGCAGCCTTGAAGACACCGGCGGCTTTACCCGCCGGCACGGTACTTGCCGTTGTAGTTGCACTGCTATCCCTGGGCGGTTGCTCTCCAGCAGAGCCGTCTTCCGTTTCGCAGTGTGTGCTTAATCTACCTTTGTTTTTCAGGAATGCCAGGCGTCTCCTTTCCCTTGCCTCCTTCAACTTCTGAGACCGTTCCGCCTGAATGGCCGGCGCACGGCCGTTCAGCATCTCATGCGGCGTGACATACCCGATGGCGCTGTGAAGCCGGACATTGTTGTAATTATCGACATAGTCATCAATGACCTTTTGAGCGTATTCAAAATCCACGAGATGCTTTTGATTGATGCTTTCGCTTTTCATGGACTCATGGAAACGTTCCTGCTTGCCGTTTGACTGCGGGTAGTAAGGTGATGTGTTGCAATAAGTAAAGCCATGCATGGTTAGAAGCTGCCGATATTCCTTGCAAACAAACTGCTTGCCATTATCGCTGATCACCCGACCTTTTGCCTCTGGAAAGCGTTCGATGCCCTGCAGGAATACGACTTCCACATCCAGTGCCTCACCATTTCGGCTCAGCTGATGTGCCACGCAATATCGGCTGTAACCGTCGATGATTGAGCAGAGATTGGCAGGGATGCCGCAGACCTTGACATGGGTAATGTCCGTGTGCCAATGATGATGCGGGGCAGATGGCTGGTGAAAGCCCTTGCCCTTGCTTCCCGGCTTGCCATGCCGCTGGCGCAACACTCCGGCTCTTTTCAGCACCGCGTAGACGGTTGACGGACTGGCGCAGGCGATGTTCTGATCAAGCATCATGTAGGCGCATCTTCGGTAGCCGTCGCCGGGATGTTCCAGGTAAAACTCCACAATCGCGTCGATTTCCTCCTTGGGCAGGCAATCCTCCCGTGGGGAGAAAGGGGCATGAACCGTGGGCATTCCAGAACGGGTGCGCCAGACGCACAGCTTGCTGGCCGAAATGCCTATCCACTGACAAAGCACTTTCGCAGCGATGCCTGTTTTTGCCTTCCACGTGTCGACGAAGGCAATGGCGTCCTCCCGCACACCAAGGTCAACCCACGCCCCGGTCAGTTTGCCCCATTCTTTTTTTTTAGAGTGGTAAAGGCCTCCATGATTTCACCAATGACCTCCTGCTTGCGGACGACCTCGGCCTGGAGTTCCTCAATGCGGCATTCCTTCTGGCGGTCCTGCTTTTTGATGGATTGGTCAAAGAATAACGGCAGGTTGCCGATGACCTCCTTGCACCACTGCTGACATGCGGCTGGCGGCACTCGCAGGTCCGCGCAGATCGATGAGATGGGTTCGCCATCCTGAAAGTGGCGGGTGATGGCCTGGACTTTGAGATTGGTCGGGTACTTCAATTTTGGCATCCTTGTGCTCCTGGTGGGTCTGGCGATTGACATAATGTAATCGCGGTTAATGGTTGATGCCAAAATTTCGATTCACTGATGGGCAGGACAGGAGTTACTCTATTGCCATGAATGGCGTTGTCAACACTTGGTGTGAAAATACTACACAAAGGCTTTCATCCGGCTGGCTCTGCATTGATGCGCAGGAATTGCTCTCGAACTATCTCTATCAGGTCCCTCAATTCCGCACGCTTTGGCGCAACAAAGCCCTCTGGCAGCGGCTTGAAGTCCCACCCGATGAACTTCCCGCGGGGCATGGGCCAGCGGAACGCACGGGCAATGGCAC